>NZ_JBFAOU010000007.1:0-111199 GCF_040675365.1 Catellatospora sp. NPDC049609
GGGCGGTGGCCCCCCGCAGCCGCCGCCTCGCGGTCGCGCCCGGTCACCGGCCCGCGCAGGCCGCCTCCAGCGCCGTCAGGTAGGCGCGCGCCCAGGCCTGGATGTCGTGCTCGCGCAGGTGCGCCCGCATCGCCGCCAGCTGCGGGCTCGGCTCGGCCGGATCGGCCTTCAGCACCTCGATGAGGGTGTCCTTGACGCCCTCCACGTCGTGCGGGTTGACCAGGTATGCCTGCGTCAGCTCGGCGGCGGCCCCGGCGAACTCGCTGAGCACCAGCGCACCGCATCCGTCGACCCGCGCGGCGACGTACTCCTTGGCGACCAGGTTCATGCCGTCGCGCAGCGGGGTGACCGCCATGACGTCGGCGGCCCGGTAGAGCGCGGCCAGCTCGGTGCGGTCGAAGACCTGGCTCAGGTAGTGCACCGCGGCCCCGCCGACCCGGCCGAAGTCGCCGTTGATCCGGCCGACCTCGCGCTCGACCCGGTCGCGCAGCAACCGGTACTGCTCGACGCGCTCCCGGCTCGGGACCGCGACCTGCACCAGCACCGTCTCGGGCGCCTTGAGCCGGCCGTCGGCCAGCAGCTCCCGGTATGCCTTGAGCCGGTGCTCGATGCCCTTGGTGTAGTCGAGCCGGTCCACGCTGAGGATCACCCGCTGCGGGTCGCCCAGGTCGGCACGCAGCTTGGCGGCCTTGCGCACGACCTCGTCGCGGCTGGCCAGCGCCTCCATCTCGGCGGTGTCTATCGACACCGGGAAGGCGCCGGTGGCCGCGAGGCGGCCGTCGACCCGCACGCCGCGCTCGTCGACGGTCGCGCCCAGCACCTTCGCGGCGAGCTGGTGGAAGTTGTGCACGGCCTGGATGCGCTGGAACCCGATCAGGTCGGCGCCGAGCATGCCGCGCAGCAGCTCGGCGCGGCGCGGCAGCTGCATGAACAGCTCCGGGGGCGGGAACGGCACGTGCAGGAAGAAGCCGATGCGCAGGTCGGGCCGCTGGGCGCGCAGCATCGCGGGCACCAGCTGCAGGTGGTAGTCCTGCACCCACACCACGGCGCCGTGGGCGGCCACCCGGGCGGTGTGGTCGGCGTAATGCTGGTTGACCCGCTGGTACGCCTCCCACCAGCGGCGGTGGTGCACCGCGGGCTCGACGGCGTCGTGGTAGAGCGGCCACAGCGTCGAGTTGGCGAACCCCTCGTAGTGGTCGCGTACGTCCTGCTCGGACAGCTCCACCGGGACCATGTGCACGCCGTCGACGTCGGGCAGCGACGGGGTGGGCCCGGGCTGGCCCGCCCAGCCGATCCAGGTGGCCGGCTTGTTGATCAGCACGGGATGCAGCGCCTCGCCCAGCCCGCCGGGGCTGCGGCGCCACTCGAACACCCCTTCGGAGGCGGCGGCGTCGTTGATGGGAAGACGGCTGGCGACCACGACGAGTGAGGCGTCCCGCATCGGGTGCTCCCCTTTCCGAGCTTTCGCGGTTATGAGTCGGTTTACACGACTGTGCGGCATTGACCGGGTCACGCGAACTTGTATCAACCCAAAGTTACGCGGCGATTACAGCAAGCACATCCTTCATTCGCGCCGGATTCACTCCACGCCGGATCATGCAGTAAGCAGCTCCGATGAACACTACACAATGGACAGATCGGGCCCTGCGGCGCCGACACCCGCGACCGCGATCGGCTGGAGAGCGCCGGTACGTCCGATACCGAAGCGGGCATCAGCACCTCAAGAATCCGTGGGGCTGTGCCACCGCACGGCAGGCGCGAAACGAGGTAACGATGAGCACCGCCGCACGCAGCCCGCAGGCACGTGCCCTGGTCACCGACGCCGCCGATGCGCAACGCGCCGCACACGGGCTGCTGGAGGCCGAGCAGCGCCTGCTCACCGAGATCCGCGGGCTCGCCGCCGAGCACCGCCGGCGGCTGCTGGACGAACGCCTGCACCAGGCCGACATCACCCGGCTGCGGGAGACCGCCGGCGGGCGGCTGCGCCTCGGGCCGCTGCAGGCGGCCGGGTTCTCCACCGTCGGCCAGCTCATCGCCGGCCGCCGGCAGCTGCACCAGTACCCCGGCATCGGGCCCACCACCGTCACCCAGCTCGACGCCGCGGTCCAGGCCCTGGCCGAGACCGTCGAAGCCGAGGCCGAGACCGTGCTGCGCCCCGACCCGGACCGCCGCTCGCCCGCCGACACCCACCTGCTGCTGTCCCTGCACCGGCTCGCCGTCGCCCGCCGCAAGGTGCGCCCCGTCCTCGGCCGGGCCCGCGAGCTGCACGACGCCGTCGCGCCCCGGATCGACGGCGCCCGCCGCGCCAACAGCCGCTGGCGCAGCCTGTTCCGCGGCCGCGAGGGCCGCCGGGCCGACCGCGCGGCACTGGCCGAACTCGACGCCGCGCTGAGCACGCCGCGGCTGGCCGCCGCCCGCACCAAGGTGCACACCGCCGAGCGGGCCCTGGCGCACGAGCCGACCCCCGCGCAGCTGTGGCGGGCTTACCAGGCCGACGCCGCGACGTACCTGACGTTGCTGGCCGAGGCGACCGGGCAGGACACCGCCGGGCGCGGACCGGCCGGGCAGCTGCCGCCCGACGACGCCGCCCGCGTCGACGAGCTGCGCCTGGACACCAGCCTGCTGAACTCCACGCTGCGCGGCTACCAGTCCTTCGGCGCCCGGTTCATGATCGCGCAGCGGCGGGTGATCCTCGGCGACGAGATGGGACTGGGCAAGACCGTCGAGACGCTCGCGGCCATGTGCCATCTGGCCGCCGGCGGCGAGCGGCACTTCCTCGTGGTCTGCCCGCCGAGCCTGGCCGGCAACTGGATGCACGAGATCCGGCGCCACTGCAAGCTGACCCCGCGCCTGCTCTACGGCGGGGACATGGCCAAGAGCACCGCCGCCTGGCGCGCCCAGGGCGGCGTCGGCGTGACCACGTACACGGCGCTGGAACGTCTCGACCTCGCGGACGTGCGGGTCGCCATGGCGGCGTTCGACGAGGCGCACTACATCAAGAACCCGGCGGCCAAGCGCACGTCGCACAGCCGGCGGCTCATCGAGCGGGCCGACCGGGTCGCGCTGCTGACCGGCACCCCGCTGGAGAACCGGGTGACCGAGTTCGGCGTGCTCACCGAGCACGTCAACCCCGAGGTGGCCCGGCAGGCCGCCGCGGCGGTGTCGCCCGCCGCGTTCCGCAGCGCCATCGCGCCGGCGTACCTGCGCCGCAACCAGTCCGACGTGCTCGGCGAGCTGCCCGACCGGATCGAGACCGTGCAGCCGGTGGAGCTGTCCCACGACGAACTCGCCGCCTACCGCAAGGCCGTCTGGGAGGGACACTTCATGACCATGCGCCGGGCCACCTTCGGCGACCCGGCCGGGGCCTCGACCAAGCTCGACCACATCCGCGAGATCGCCCGGGAGGCGCTGGCCGAGGGGCACAAGGTGGTCGTGTTCTCGTACTTCCGCGACGTGCTCGCCGCGGTCGCCGCGGCGCTGGGCACCCGGGCACACGGTCCGCTCACCGGCTCGACCCCGCCGCTGCAGCGCCAGCAGGTCATCGACGCGTTCACCGCGGCCCGCAGACCCGCCGTGCTGGTCACCCAGATCGAGGTCGGCGGCGTGGGCCTGAACCTGCAGACCGCCTCGGTGGTGATCCTGGTCGAGCCGCAGTGGAAGCCCAGCACCGAGGAGCAGGCCATCGCGCGCTGCCACCGGATGGGCCAGGTCCGGCCGGTGCAGGTCTTCCGGCTGATCGCCGAGGACACCGTCGACACCAGCATGCGCGAGCTGGTCGCGGGCAAGGCCGCGCTGTTCGACGAGTACGCCCGCCCGAGCGCGTCGAAGGAGGCCAACGCGCAGGCCGTCGACGGCGCCGAGGCCGGGAGCGGGCAGGCCGCCGCCGAACGCCTGATCATCGAGCAGGAGCGGGCGCGGCTGCGCAGGTCCGGCGACCGGTGATCAGTAGCCGAGCCCGGCGGACCAGTCGCCGCGGCCGTTGCGGGTGAGGTCGAGCAGGTGCCAGACCGGGCTGAGCAGGTCGATGCCCCGCTCGTCGAGGTCGTCGGCCAGGCGGGGGTGCGCCGAGTAGAAGTGGCGCACGGTCCCGTCGTCGTCGCGGGTGAACACCGACACGGTCGAGTCCTGGTCGCCGTCGGCGTCCTCGCTGCCGAGGTCGTACTTGAACGGGCCGGTCCCGGCGCTGAGCAGGCGCAGGTTGGTCCAGCCGCGGCTGCGGGCGTGGGCGCGCAGCGCGGGCGGGTCGGCCGCCGCGACGACCACGAGATCGGCGTTCTGCGCGACGTGGCGGGCCACCCCGTTGAACCCGTCGAGCCACATGGTGCACATCGGACAGGGCTCGGTCTGCTTCTTGCCGTACATGAACTGGTAGACGATCAGGTCGCGCCCGGACCCGGTGAACAGGTCGGCCAGGCGCACCGTGGTCACCGGCGCGTCGCCCGCGGCCAGGTCGGCGGGCCCCTCCTCGAACACGTAGTCGTCGACGACGGGGCCCGGCGGCAGCGCGCGGCGCAGCGCCGCGACGCGCTCGCGGTGGCGCATCAGCTCGATCTCGGCCTGGCGCAGCTCCTTGCGGGCGGCGGTGTACTCGGCCGACTCCCCGCCGAGATTGGTCTGACGCATCGCGACCTCCCGGAGACGGCGCGGGTGCCGGGCCGCCGCGCCCGCTTCGCCAACCAGCCTAGGCTCGCGCCGGGTCGCCGGGCGGCGGAACCGTCACACGCGGCGGCGTCGCCACGCGCCGGCGCGCGGCGGTGATCCAGTCGCGGGTCTGGTCGTCGCTCATCGGGCGGGCGAACAGGTAGCCCTGGCCGTAGCTGCAGCCGGCGTCCTGCAGGTGGGCGAGCTCGGCGGGCTGCTCGATGCCCTCGGCGACGGCGTCGAGGTTGACCTTGTCCGCCAGGGTGAGGATGCCCGCGACCAGGTCGCTCTGGTGCTGCGACGTGGTGATGTTGCTGGTGAACACCCGGTCGAGCTTGAGCACGTCCAGCGGGGTGTGGCGCAGGTAGTTCAGCGCGGAGTAGCCGGTGCCGAAGTCGTCGATCGCCACCCGCACGCCGGCCTGCCGCAGGTCGGTCAGGTCCTGCCAGACCTGCTCCTCGTCGCCGAGCAGCAGCGTCTCGGTGATCTCCAGCAGCAGCCGCCGGGTGGGCAGCCCCGCCTCGCGCAGGGTGTCGAGCACCCGGGCGGCGAAGCCGCTGGTGCGGAACTGCCGCGCCGAGACGTTCACGCTGACGTAAGGCTCCTCGCCGGTGGGCGGCTGCGGCCAGCGGGCCGCCGCCCGGATCGCCTCGCCCAGCGCCCAGTTGCCGATCGGCACGATCGTGCCGGTGTCCTCGGCGATCTCGATGAACCGGCCGGGCATCACCCGGCCCAGTCGCGGATGGTTCCAGCGCAGCAGCGCCTCGAACCCGACCGCGGCCTGGTCGGCCAGCCGCACGATCGGCTGGTACTCCAGGAAGAACTCGCCGCGGGCGACCGCCTGCTCCAGCTCGGCGCGCAGCTGGATGCGCTCGACGGTCTGGGTGTCCAGCGCCGGGTCGTGCGAGCGCCAGCCACCCTTGCCCTCGGCCTTGGCGGCGTACAGGGCCACGTCGGCCTGGCGCAGCAGGTCCTCGGCGGTGTGCCCGTCGTTCGTGAAGGACACGCCGACGCTGGCGCGCCCGGACACCAGCCGCCCGTCGAGCTCGAACGGCTTGGCCAGCGCGGCCACCACCCGGTCGGCCACGTCGAAGACGGCCTGCGGCTGGGGCGCGTGCTCGATGAGCACCGCGAACTCGTCGCCGCCCAGGCGCGCGGCGGTGTCGTACGGCCGGATCGCGCCCACGATGCGCCGGGCGACCAGGCGCAGCAGCCGGTCCCCGGAGTCGTGCCCGAGGGTGTCGTTGACCAGCTTGAAGTCGTCCAGGTCGATGAACAGCACGCCGGCCAGCGTGCCCGTCTGGTGCGCCCGGTCGGCGGCCTCGGTCAGCTTCTGCCGGAACGCCGCCCGGTTGGTCAGCTCGGTCAGCGAGTCGTGGTAGGCCTGGTAGGTCAGCTCGCGCTGCATGCGCCGCTGCCCGGTCACGTCCCGCAGGGTGACCACGACGCCGCCGACGGCGGGCTCGTCGCGCAGGTCGCGGCAGATCGCCTCGAGCTCCATGCGCTGCCCGTCGTCGCCGATCACCGCCCAGTCCGCGATCCCGCCGACCGGTCCCGCGGGGGCGTTGGCGAGCTGATCGCGCACCCGGCGGCGGCCCTCGGGGGCGGTCAGCTCGGCAAGGCACGCGCCGCGCAGCTCGCCGGGGCCGAAGACGCCGGCCGCGGACGGGCTCGCGTACCGGATGCGCAGGTCGCCGGGCTCGACGATGAGGATGACGTCGGTGGCGTTGTGGACCAGGGCGCGGAAGTACTGCTCGCTGTCGTGCTGCACGAGCCGCCGGGTGAGCGCGACGCGCTCCAGCGCCAGGGCGCTCTGCGCGGCCAGGGTCGCCACCGGCGACTGCAGGGTCTGCAGCAGCCCGGCGTCGGCGCCGACGAGCAGCGTCGCCCGGTGCGCGGCGTCGCCGCCGTGGTGCCTGCCGAGCCGCACCGGGCAGACCAGCACGTGCGGGTAGGGCGCGACGGCCGCGGCCGCGGCCGGGGTGAGCGCGCCCGCCTCGATGATCGTCGCGCCGAAGTCGGCGGGGAAGGGTGTCCCGCCACCGTCCTCGTTCATGATCATGTGGAAGGCGGCGGGGCGGTTCGGGGCCAGCTGGCCGATCGCGGCGGCCAGGCAGTCGCGCACGTCCGGCACGTCGGTGGCCCCGACGAGTTCGGTGGCGGTGGCGCGCAGCACCTCCGCGTGGGCGAGGTGGCGGCGGTGCTCGGCGATGACGCCGTGCAGCCGGGCCGCGATCAGGATCGTCGTGACCGCGGCGAACGCGGTGAGCACCGGGGTGTGCAGGACGCGGCCGTTGACCGCCTCGATCGCCAGCAGCGCCGACGGCAGCAGCGCGGCGCCGCCGAGCAGGATCGCCTGCCGGGCCGGGCTCAGCCGGCGCGGGGCGACCGGCGGCGGCTGGGTGAGCGCGGCCATGGACGGGTGCAGGGCCGCGGCGGCCCACCCGACGTAGAACAGCAGCCAGCCCAGGTCGATGAGGTGCCCGACGGGGCCGTGGCCGCGCAGCGGCGACAGCGCGTACACCAGGTCGGTGAGCAGCAGTCCCGCGGTGCCGGCGGCCATGAGCGTGACGGCGGGACGGAAGCGGTGCACGACGACCAGCCGGGCGACCGCGGCCAGGATCAGCACGTCGCCGACGGGATAGACCACCGACAGCAGCCGCTGCGCCGGGGACATGCTCTGGTCGGCCAGGTGCGGCGTGACCAGGAAGATCCAGATCAGCAGCCCGAGGCCGCTGACCAGGATCATCGTGTCCAGCGGCACCGTGCGCCGGCGGACCCGGGCCCGCGGGCCGGTCAGGCCGAGCAGGCCCGCGATGAGGACGGGATACATGGCCAGGTAGAGGACGTCGGCCACGGAGGGGAAGAACGCGTCCGGCCGGTGCGCGCCGGCCACCACGGCGTACGCCGCGTCGCCGAGCGCCGACAGGCAGATCGCCGCGCACAGGACCCACCACGGCCAGGGCCGGCTGGGCCGGTGGCGGCGGACGCCGTAGCCGATCGCCACGGCCGCGCCCGCGCCGATCAGCGCCGACGCCACGCTGTCCGCCGGGTCGGGCAGGACGAACCCGGCCAGGCCGACGATCACCAGGGCGGCGAGGACCGCCATGGCGTTGAAGGGGAGAACGGCTGCTCGCGGCTGCCTGGCCAGAGCTTCAGCCGGGGCTGCTTGCCTGAACACGTGCCTCAATAGCTGACCTGCACCTTTGACGTCGGCTACCCGGCGGCCGCGGGCTGCCGCGACCTTCGCCGGGTATGGGCAGACGTCCAGCCCTGGGGCCGGCCTGGAGGGGCCGGCATCGGCCTGTCCGTCTGCCGCTGGGGGGCGATTCACCACTTTTGCGAACGCCGCAAAGGTACACCTTTAGCCAGGCTAACGGCTTGTCTGATGTTTCATAGCAAATAGACATCCGTCCCGGAATAGCCGCCCCTAGTCGGCGATGCCCACCGTCTGCCCGACGGTCTCCGGCCGGGCGAGGGCGCGCAGCATGCAGTCGGCGACGTTCGCGCGGGAGGCGAAGGCGCCGCCGCGGATGTTGCGGCCCAGCGCCGTGCGGTACGTGCCGGTCAGCGGCCGGTCGGTCAGCCGCGGCGGGCGCACCGACGTCCAGTCCAGGCCGCTGCCGCGCAGCACGTCCTCCATCAGCGCCAGGTCCTCGTAGTGCACCCGCAGCGCCGCCTTCACCAGCGGGCCGACCAGGTAGCGCATGAAGACGCCGTCACCGGGGTCGTGCCGCGGCGGGCGCGGGTTGCCCGGCGAGGCGACGGTGCCGACGGGCGCGGCGCTGACGACGACGATCCGGCGCACGCCGGACTGCTTCATCGCGTCGACGATCGCGCGGGTGCCGGGCGCGGTGATCCCCGCGTCGGCCCTGCTGCGCGGCCCGAGCGCGGACAGCACCGCGTCGGCCCCGGCGACGGCCTCGGCCAGCGCCGACGGGTCCGGCGCCGCGAGGTCGGCGGCGACCGCCCGGACACCGGCCGGCAGGCGCCTCGGGTCGCGGGCCACCGCGGTCACCTCGTGTCCCGCCGCGGTCGCCTGCGCCAGCAGCAGGCGGCCGATGCCGCCGGTCGCCGCGAAGATGGTCAGCTTCATGGTGCCGCCCTTTCCTGTCGGGTGCGCCGTCAGGCGCTCATACAATATGAGTGTCGTACTATCTCAGTTCGGAGTCCATACAATATGAATCCCGTAACACCTCCGGGGCCGCGGGAGCGCCGGCAGCTCGGCAACGTCATCAAGGGCGACCTGCGGGACCTGCGCGTCCAGCTGGGCATGCTCAACCGGCAGGTCGGGGCCCGGCTCGGGTTGCGGGAGGTCGACCTGGACTGCCTCGACCTGGTCAGCCGGCACGGCCCGCTCAGCCCCAGCACGCTGGCCCGGACCGCGGGTCTGCACCCGGCGACCATGACCGGCGTGCTGGACCGGCTGGAGCGCGGCGGCTGGCTGGTGCGCGAGCGGGACAGCGCGGACCGGCGCAGCGTGGCCCTGCGGGTGCCGCCCGACCGCGCCCGCGAGATCCACGGGCTGTTCGCCGACGCGAACGCGGCCATGGACGAGCTCTGCGCGGGCTGCACCGAGGAGGAGCTGCGCGTGGTGGCGGACTTCCTGCGCCGCGCCGGCGCGGCCGTCCGCGGCGCGACCGGCGACATCGCCGGCGCCTGATGGCGTACACCATCCCGGGCGGCCGGCTCCCGCCACGGCACTGGTGCCCGTCCGCGCACCGGCTGCGGCTGACAACACGCTGCGGCGTGAGCTGCCCGGTTACCGAACGCGACGGTTCGCGACGGGCAGGATCTGTGATGTGAACGCGACGGACGGGGAAAGCACCGCGGCGGTCCCGCGACGCGGACAGCCGCGTGACGCGGCGGCCGCGGCGGCGCTGGCGAAGTACGACCGCCTGGCCCGGCTGCCGATCATCCTGTCGGCGGTACTGCCCCTGATCATCGTGCCCGAGCAGGGGAACTGGGTCGCCGTCCTGATCGGCGTGGTCTCGTGGCTGGTGTTCGTCGTCGACTTCTTCGCGCACGAGCGACTGCTGGTGAACTACCTGGGCACCCGCCTGGGCAAGTTCGACCTCGCGATCGTGCTCCTCACCGCACCGTGGTTCCTGCTCGCCGGGGCACACGGCGGCAGCATCGTGGTGATCCTCCGCCTGGCCAGGCTCAGCCGGCTCCTGCTCGCCACCAAGGGTGTCCGGCGGCTCTTCGCCCGGCTGGGGCGGGTCGCGGTCGTCGCCGTGGCGGTCCTCTTCGTGGGTGCCGCCATGGCCTACTACGCGGAGCACCCCACGAACCCGGAGTTCGCCACCTTCGGCGACGCCATCTGGTGGGCGACGGTCACCCTGACCACCGTGGGGTACGGCGACATCGTGCCCGTCACGACCGCCGGCCGGATCGACGGCACGGCCATCATGTTCATGGGCGTCGCCCTGCTCGGCCTCCTCGCCGGCTCGCTCGCCAGCTTCTTCGGCCTCCAGCCCGAGGAGTCCGGAGCCGAACGGGAACCGTCGAACGAGCCGGTGCTCGCCGAGCTCGCCCACCTCCGCGCGGAGGTGCGGGAGCTGGCCGGCCTGCGGGAGCAGCTGACCGTGCTCACCCGTCACCTCACCGCGGGAGACCAGCCCACGCCGGGCGAGTGAGCCGCCACCCGCTGCGCATCGAACCCGTCGGCAGCCGCACACACCGGCACTGCTCGGCAGCCGGTCATCGGCGCCGGACCCGCCGCACCAGCCACCAGCCCCCCACCGCGAGTGCGAGGAACAGGCCGAGCGCGGCGAGCCGGAAGGCGATCGGCCAGGGGCCCCGCTCCGGCGGACCGGCCGGGCGCACGGTCAGCTCGGGCAGCAGCCCGGCGGCCACCGCTACCTCGTACGGCACGCAGCGCTGGGTGCCCAGCTCGCACCGGTAGGCGGCGTCGAAACCGCTGAGCACCCGCGGGGCGGAGCCGTCGACGGGCACCGCCCACAGCGCGCCGGTGTCGGAGGCGTAGTCCCAGGACCTGCCCAGCACCTCGGCGTCGGACAGCCAGCCCAGGAACGTCTCCGTCTCCGCCGCGCCGACCCGCAGCGCCGACGGCTCGGCGAGGCTCACCGTCCGCACCGCGCCCGGTCTGGTGTAGTCGAGGGTGTACGCCCGGTCGGTCCCCCAGTCCTCGACGGCCCACGGCACCACGGCGAGCAACCCGCCCGACGGTGACCACGCGTTGTGCATGGTGATGCCGTAGCCCTGCGGCACCGCCAGCTCGCCCTGCCGGCCGCCGTCCAGGCCCACCAGCAAGGTCTGCAGCCGGGACTGGACCGCCAGCCGCCGCCCGTCCGGCGCGAACGCGGCCGCCGCCGCCGGCCCGACCCCGGTCTGCACAGCCCGCCCGGTGCGCAAATCGAGCAGCACCAGCTCGCCGTGCTCGGAGGCGTGCTGCTGGATGACGTTGCCGACGCCCATGGCCAGGTCACCGGCGATGCGGGTGGTGTCGACGACCGAGTACGCCAGGGTGTGGCCGTCCGGGGACAGCGCCAGCGGGGTGACGCCGCCGGCGCGGGGCAGCCTCACCTCCCGGGTCTGCCCGGTCTCCAGGTCGACCACCTGCACCTCGGCGGTGCTGCGGTCCGGTGGGGCCAGCACGACCGTGCGCCCGTCCGGGGCGAGCAGCCAGGATCCGCTGTAGCCGGACACGGCGTCGAGCTGCCGGTAGGCGTCGGTGTCGGCGGACAGCACGAGCGACTGGTAGGTGCTGAACATCTCGCTGTTGCCGTACCCGTACAGCATGATCGCCCGGCCGGGTGGGGAGTCGCCGACCGTGCCGGTCAGCGGCGAGTACCCGGCGATCCGGTCGGGCAGGGTCGCGGTGCCCGGCGGCCGCAGGGCCGGGCCGGTGTCGCCGCCGACCGGCGGGATCAGCAGCACGCCGGTGCCGAGCAGCAGCGCGGCGACGGCGCACAGCGCGGCGGTGGCCCGCCGCCGGCGCAGGTCGCGCCGGGCCGCCGGGATCAGGCCCTCCAGCAGGCCCGGCGGCAGTGGCGGCTCGGGATCCTGCGGGGTGGCGGCAAGCAGGTCCGTGATCTGCTGGTCGTTCATGCCCGGCCTCCGAGGTGGTTCGGCAGCAGCCGCCGTAGCGCGGCGATGGCGTACGACGTCTGGCTCTTGACCGTGCCCGGTGAGCAGCCGAGCACCCGCGCCGTCTCGGCCACGTCCAGGCCTTCCCAGTAGCGCAGCACGATCACGGCGCGCTGGCCGGGGGCGAGCCTGGCCAGCGCGGCCATCAGGTCCAGGCGGTCGGCCACGTCCTCGGCCGGGGCGGGGCCGTCCGGCGGCTCGGCGAACGGCCTGACCCGCCGTGACCACCAGGACTGGCGGTCGTCGAGGAAGGTGTTGACCAGCATGCGGCGCACGTAGGCGTCCGGGGAGTCGGCCCGCGACACCCGCGCCCAGTGGCGGTAGAGCCGGATCAGGGCGGTCTGGGTGAGGTCGTGCGCCTGGTCCCAGTCGCCGCACAGCCGGTATGCCGTGCGGCGCAGTTCCAGCACCCGCCCCTGCGCGTACTCGGTGAACGCGCGTTCCTCGTCGGCCCGCATGCGACCCCTCTCGTCCGTACCCCTGACCGGAGCACGCCGCCCGGCGGTTGTGCCGCCCGGCCGACGAATCTTCGGGGACCCGCGACGGTAGGCCACGACGGGCCTGCTCCTGCCGACGGGCCGCCGCGAACGAGTGAGGAGAGCGCCGGCCGGCGCTCTCCTCACCTGTCCCATCACGGTGTCAGCCGTGCCCGCGTCCGGGTGTCACGGATCCCCGGACGCGGTCCTGCCCTCTGCTGTCGGACGCCCCCTCAGTCGGTGCAGCTGGTCGGGTCGTCGAAATGGCCGGGCGTCGTCGGGTAGGCGCTGCCCGAGCCGTGCGCGTTCTCGCCCGGATAGGTCAGCGCCAGCTCGAGGAACGCCGAGGTGCCCGGCGTGTTCGCGTCGGCGGCCGCGCGGCCCGCGCCCGAGCCCCAGGCCAGCTTCCGCAGGAACTCCAGCATGGCCGGGCTGTGCTGGCGGACGTCGTTGTATCCGCCGTAGGCCGCGTTGCAGTGGGTGTAGAGGTTGTAGGCGCCGTTCCAGTCCAGCAGCCGGTCGCCCGGGTTGGGGCCGTTCTGGGCCACGTCGGCCTGCAGGACGTCGCGGTCCCAGCCGCCGTAGATCCAGTCCGTGCCGTGGTGGTGCTGGTTGTCGGCATCGGACGCGTTGTCCATCCCGGTCATCGTGAACCAGGAGCACGGGTCCACGGTCACGCCGCCGGTCGTCTGCGGCCACGGGTTCGCGGTGCAGGCGCCCGGGTGGCTGCCGCGGGGCATGAAGTCCAGCAGGTCGGAGCCGAGGACCCCGGCGATGGACGGGCCGTCGGTTGCGCCCGCACCGCCGAACACGTGGTCGACGAACCGGTCGCGGTCCCCGCGCGCGTCCGGGTCGAACGCGCCCGCCTTCAGGCAGTCCGCGGCGGCCGCGTCCAGGACCGGATCGCAGCCCTTGCCGCCCCACAGCACATCCGCGCCGATGCCGCCGAAGACCTCGTCGCCGCCGCTGTCGCCGTTGGCCAGGTCGTCGCCGAACCCGCCGTGGATGTCGTCGGCACCCGAGCCGCCGCGGATGCGGTCGTCACCGCCCGAGCCGTACCCGTCCCGCGGCATCGGCGCGCTCGTCGAGCCGCCGATCCACGTGTCGCCGTCGGTGTCGTGGAGCAGGTCGACCCGCCGGTCGTAGTAGCCGGCCCGGAACCCGGTGTAGGACTCGCCCGGCGTGCCGCCGGTGCTCACGGTGAAGCCGAGGGCCGCCACGTCGTCGGGGTTGAGGTGCTGGTTCACCACGCCGCCGCGGTCGCCGAGGATCACGTCGTCGCCCGCCTCGCCGAACAGGGTGTCGGCACCCAGCTCGCCGAAGAGGTCGTCGTCGCCGTCGCCGCCCCGGATCGTGTCGTCGCCGTCCTGACCCCACACGCCGTCCTGACCGCCGTCGCCCCACAGCTGGTCGGCGCCGAAGGCGCCGGCCGGTTCGCAGGTGGCCTGCGCCGTGGCGCAGAACCGGGTCGACGGGCCGGGCAGGGCCGGGTCGTGCGTGCGCACGGCGGTCGCGTCCGGCGGGACGGCCCCGGTCGGGTAGCGCTCGGTGTAGACGCGCTCGGCCGTGCCGCCGCCGATCAGCGTACGCAGCAGCGAGCCGTCGTCGCCGAGGATCACGTCCGCGCCGCCGTTGCCCTCGACGAGGTCGCCCGCGTCGCGGAAGCCCTGCCGGGACGAGCCGCCGATCAGGTCGTCCTGCCCGTCGGGCGTGTCCGTCCCGATCAGGTCACCAGGGCCCGAGGCGCTGCCCGGCCAGCCCGGGTCGGGCAGCGGCGTGACCGTCGTATGCCCGGCCTCGGCCAGTGCCAGGTCGCCGCGCAGCGTGTCGGCGCCGCCGTTGCCCTCCAGGTAGTCGCCGTCGCCGTCGCCGGTGAGGGCGTCGTCGCCGTCCTGGCCGTACGCCACGTCGACGCCGTGGCCGCCGCTGATCCGGTCGGCGCCGCTTCTGCTGGTGTCGGCCGGTGCGGCGAGGTCGTACATGGTGACCGTCCGCGCGGCGACCGGCTGCCCGCCGGTGCCCAGGCGTACCGTCGCCGCCGTGGGCTGCTCACCCTCGAGCGGCCGTACGACCAGGCCGTTGTCGCCGAGGGTGACGTCCGAGCCGGGGCCGCCCCAGACGGCGTCGGCCTGGTCCGGCTGGCCCCTGCCCGCGGTGTCCTCGGTGGACGATCCGCCGGCCAGGTCGTCGTCGCCGCCGTCGCCCTCGATCCAGTCCACGCCGGGGCCGCCCTCGGCGTAGTCGTCGCCGGAGCCGCCGAGGACCCGGTCGGCGCCGGACTGGCCGTAGACGACGTCACCGAGCGCGCCGCCGTCGATGTAGTCGTCGCCGCTGGTCCCGGCCACCGGGGTGAACCCGAGGTCGAGCAGCTCGACCCGGCGGGCCGGGAAGGCCCGGTTGCGGGTCACCCGGGTCGGCACGCCGTCGGCGAAGACCTGGGCGTTGTCGCCGAGGATCAGGTCCGCGCCGTCGTCGCCGTAGAGGAGGTCGCCGGTGTCGGGCCGGCCGGTGCCCGCGGCCGGCTGCTGCGAGGACCCGCCGATGATCGTGTCGAGGTCGCCGCCGCCGCGCACGGTGTCCCTGGCGTTGTTGCCCTCCAGGTGGTCGTCGCCGTCGCCGCCGAGGACGGTGTCGTCGGCGAGGCCGCCGTAGGCGGTGTCGTGGCCGCCGCCGGCCTCGATCAGGTCGGGGCCGCCCGCGGCGGGCACGCTGCCGTCCAGGTCGTACGGGAACGGGCCGACGTCGCCGATCCGGGCCGTGCCGTTGTCGCCGACGATGCGGTCGTCGCCGCCCTCGCCGAAGAGCTGGTCGCCGGTGTCGGGCTCGACTGGCGCGCGGCTGCCGCCGTAGAGCACGTCGTTGTGGTCGCCGCCGAAGACCCGGTCGAAGCCGCCGTCGCCCTCGATGGTGTCCTCGCCGTCGCCGCCGTAGACGGCGTCGTCGGCCGCGTTGCCGAAGATCGTGTCGGTCCCGGCGTCGCCGAAGGCCTGGTCCCGGCCGTCCCCGCCCCAGGCCCGGTCGTCGCCGTCGCCCAGGTAGAGCACGTCGTCACCGCGCTGGCCGCAGACGCGGTCGGCGCCGGCGCCCAGGTCGGTGCGGTCGTCGCCGCTGCCCGCGCTGACCACCTCGACACCGCTGCCGCCGAGGATCAGGTCCCTGGACCCCTGGTCCTCCGGGGCGGGCTGTGCGTCGAACGTAGAGGCGTCCCGGCACAGCTCGGCGGTCAGGTGCTTGTCGCCGAAGACCGTCGAGCCGCCGTCGCCGCCGATGATGTGGTCCCGGCCGAGGCCGCCGACCAGCAGCTTCGTCTGGCTGGTGACACCGGCGGGCAGCGGCTCGTGCGTCACCGTGCGCGCCGGGCCGAACCCGTCGTCGGGCGGGCCGGCCGCGGTCCCGACCCGGGACGGCTCGGCGATCACCCAGTCGTCGTCCGGGCCGCCGTAGATCTCGTCGGTGCCGTGCCCGCCGATGAGCACGTCGTCGTTGCCGTACCCGTTGAGGTGCGCGGTGGTGCCGTTCGGCGAGTGCGAGGTGACCAGGTCGACGCCCTGCGAGCCGACGACGGTGTCGGTGCCGCCGCCGGTGTCGACCTTGTCGACGTCCGTGCTGGGCCCGAAGCCGTGCTCGTCGACGTCGTCGGGGACGGCCGTGCTGTACGTGTGGACGTGGTCGTCGCCCTTGCCGCCGCTGATCGTGTCCGAGCCCTGGCCGCCGACGAGGGTGTTGGACCCGTTGCCGCGCTTGTCGTCGATGTTGACGCCGATGACGTCGTCACCGTCGTTGCCGTACACCTTGTTGGCACCGTGGCCGACGGCGATGTGGTCGGCGTCGGCGGTGTCGCCGGTGGTCGGCGACGACGGCGGCTCGTGCAGTTTCGCCGGGTCCCAGTCCACGACGCCGCTGAGGTCGACCTCGCCCTGCGGCGTGGTCACCTTGACGGTGCCGGGCCGGGCGCTGATGTCCAGGTCGCCGTCGCCGGAGACGATGTCGTCGCCCTCGCCGGTGGTGATGACGTCCTTGCCGGGGCCGCCGGCGACCCGGGAGACGGTCATCGCCCTGCCGTCGGCGGCGGCGACGTCGCCGGTGGTGATGATGTCGTCGCCACTGCCGCCCTGGACCCAGGCGTTACCCGTGCCGGTCTTGATCCGGTCCGGCCCGGGGGTGCCGACGATGACCGCGTCCAGCTCGAACGACGAGGTCACCGTGCCCGCGTCGGCCGGGGCGGTCTTGCTCTTGTCGCCGTCGCCGAGGAACGTCAGCGTCATGCCGGACTTGGCCGCGTCGAAGTCGCCGGTCAGCCGGCCGTCCACGACGACGCGCCTGATGCCCGCGTCGGGGAACACCTGGCGGCGGCCCAGCGACTCCACGGCCACGCCGTCGAAGTCGCCGGAGACCGGCTGGCCGAGTTCCTCGTCGGCGTAGTGCAGCGAGTAGACCTTGACCACGTCGCCCTTGTCGGTGTTGTTCCACACGGCGTGGCCGCGCTGGGCGGGCTTGCCGAAGCGGCCCGCGAAGACGATCAGCGTGTCACCGTGCACCGCGCCGAGCTCCGGTGGCGGCGGGTTGCAGTCCGGCTGTGCCCGGAAGTCGAGCAGCACGGCGTTGACCAGGGTGAAGTCGAAGGTCTTCGAGAACAGGAACAGGTTGATGGTGATGTAGACCTTCAGGAACACCGACAGCTGGCCGCTGACGGTGAACAGACAGATCGGGTTGACCTGCAGTCGTTGCAGGAACTCGCTGGTGCGGAACTTGCCGTCGTTGTCCGGGTCGTTCCACAGAAAGCCGACGGTCAGGCGTACGCCGCCCTCGATGCCGGCCGACAGGAACAGCACGGTGACCTGGGCGCCTGCCGCGATCTCGCCCTTGAGCGTGATCACCGGGGCGGCGTTGCCCTTGTCGTCGGTGGTCTTGAAGTAGATGCCGTCGAGGATGCCGATCGCGTCCACCGCGGTCTCGTCCTGGGCGGCCTCGATCGCCGAGCGGATGCCCTTGGTGTCCAGGCCCATCCGGATGTGCGCCGAGACCGAGGCGCTGCCGGCCAGCGTGATCATCACCGGCGGCGGCGCGTACACCGGCCCGAAGCTCTGCCGCCAGGTGAAGCCCAGCGACAGCGGACCCGAGTCGAACCCGACCAGCTCGATGTCCTGGCCGAGCAGCAGCCCGAACGCGGACGCGGGGTTGTCGAAGATCGGGAACGAGAAGCCGAGCTTGTCGGCGTTGCTCTTGTTCTCGGCCAGCGACGGCTGCGGGGTGTAGAGCTTCTCGCCGTTGCTCAGCGAGTCCACCTTGTCCTTGACGGTCTGCGCCGACTCCGGGTCGTACCCGTTGGTCTTGTCGATGAGCCCCTCGGCCGAGGCCGGCGACGCCGCCGTGGACAGCGCCTTGGCCGGGTCGACGAGGAAGTCGCCGAGCGGGATCAGGCAGCCGTCGCCGCTGGTGTTGCAGTCGGGCACCTTGTTCACGAACGTGATCACGTCGCGGATGCGGTCGATGAACGTCAGATCCGGCCCGTCGGCCATGGTGGAGAACTTGTTGGCGAGGTAGATCAGCGTGATGTCGTCGCCGCCGATGGCTCGGGACAGGTCGGACAGCACCGGTATCGGGGCGTAGAGCGTGTCGATGATCGGCTGCAGCGGCCCGGTGATCTGCTTGACCTTCTCCAGCACCGGTCTGAGGATCTTGCTGAAGAACGTGCCGACGTCGAGCTTGATGTCGGAGAAGCCGACGGTCAGCGGGGTGGCGGTGGCCGCCGACAGCGGCCCGCTGTGGTTGCTGATGCCCCACTTGAGGGTGAGGACCGCCTGGATGCCGGGCAGCGCCGATGCCGCCTGCCCGGCGTCGACCTTCGCTTTGAGCAGCCAGTTGATGTCGACCTCGGCGTCGACCCGGACCCGGACGTGGTCGCCGATGGCCGCGATGTCGGCCAGCGCGAGCCGCCGTGCGGCCTCGGCCGCACAGCCGCCGTCCCAGCAGCTCGCCTCGCCGTCGTGCAGGTCGATGCCGAAGTAGGCATGCACCAGCGGCTTCGTCGTGGCCGGCCCTTGCTTCTGGGCGGTGACCTGGATGAACGCGAGCTGGGCCTGGATCGGGCCGGTGATGTCGAAGGCGGCGCCGATCGCCAGCTCCGGTGCGGTGTCGTCGCCGGCGGCCTGGCCGTGGGTGGCGACGTAGAAGCCGAGCTCCCGGTCGAGCACGACGTCGAGGTGCACGCGCCAGCCCAGCTCGGCCGCGATGCCGCCGGTGGCGCCCTTGCCCGCCTTGAGCGACAGCCCGGGGATGCCGATGTCGAGCGGGACCTGCTTGTCCAGGCAGTCGCCGGTGCAGCCGGCAGCCGGGGTGACGGTGCCGCGGCTCGCGTCGAGCTGGATGCGGATCGACTTGAACGCGTCGGGCATGCAGGGGCCGGGCGGGGTGGTGCAGTCCACCGTCACCTTCACCTTGGCGAAGCCCGGTTCGCCGTTGAGCGCGCTGGTGATGGCGTTGCCGACCGCGACGTTGTCGCCGGCGGTCGCCAGGGCCGGCCCGATCAGTTCCTTGACCCTGGTCCGCAGGTCGGCGATGAACCGCTGGCCCTGCTGGAGGTCGTCGCCGACCAGCGGCAGCTTGCCGTCGAAGCTGGCCAGCCGGAGCGCCTCCTCCATCTTCGACAGGTAGCCGTCGATGCCACCGGTGAAGTCCAGCGGGTTGAGCTGGTAGCCGGCGAAGCAGCCGGCGAAGTTCGGGACGCTGGAGCCCTGCACGTCGAGGTCCTTGCCGATCTGCACGGCCAGCACGTTGCTGCCGCCGCCGTCGGGCGTGCAGATCGAGGAGAACACCGGCGCGTCGACGCAGATGGCGGTGCCGCTGGTGCCCGCGCCGCAGTCCACTCCGGCCGTGGTGCGCTCCAGGTCGGCGGTGAGCAGGCTGCTGATCGGCCCGTCGGTGCTCAGCCCGCCGAGCTTGAAGCCGAGATCGGCCTTGACGGTGGCCGGGTCGGCGGGCAGCTTGCCCACCGCGAGCTCCAGCGGGCCGACCTTCGCGGTCAGCGCCACGCCGGTGGCGGCGGCGCCGACGCGCACGGAAGCGTGGGAGCTCTTGTCGATGAGGGGTACGCCGTCGGCGCGCAGCGGCAGCAGCAGGCCGATCGAGGCGTCGCCGTCGACGGTGACGCCGAAGGTGCCCTGCGCGTCGACGCTGACGAGGTCGCGGGTGCCGTCCCAGCTCAGGGCCAGTGGGCCGCCGGTGTGGAAGTGCCGCTTCCAGGTCCACGCGAGCTTGAGGTGGGGGCCGCCGGGCTTGGCGGTGTCCAGCTCGAAGCCGAACCCGGAGCCGGTGCCGAGCACGGAGTTGAGCTGGTCGATGGCGTCCTGCAGGGTCGCGGGCGGGTCGGCCAGCAGCTTGTCGACGGCGTCGGCGAGCTCGGGGCGTACGGCGTAGGCGGTGCCGTCCGACGGCCGGGGCTGGGCGCCGCCGTCGATCTGCAGGGTGGCGCCGTCGACGACGCCGGTGATGCGGTAGGCGTGGCTGCCGATCACGATGGTGCGGCCCGTCAGGCGCGCGGCGAACGGCGCACCGGTGCGGCCGGAGTCGACCAGGTGGAACGTCCCGGCGGTGCCGTCGGTGCCGTCGGTGAAGGTGACCGGCTTGCCGACGCCGCTCTCGTCGGAGCCGAGCAGCTGCTTGGCGGAGCGGCCGATGATCGGCAGCTTCGCCGACAGCGGTCCGCTGCCGGTGGCCGGGTCGGCGATGGCTTCGTTGACCTGGCGCAGCGCCGCGATCACCAGTGCCATCAGGGCCTGCGGGTCGCCGGGGTCGAAGTCGGTGGCGAACAGGCCGGACAGGCTGGAGGTGTCGACGGTCGGGGCGGCGTCGGGCAGGGTCCAGGCGACGTCGACGCCCACGCCGGTGCCGAGGCTGCCGGAGGCGCCGGGCACGGCGACCTTGACCTGGCCGGTCGCCTTCACCGAGACGGCCGGGGTGAGCAGGTCGCCCGGTTGCGCGGGCAGGTGCTGGGTCAGCAGCCTGGCGTAGAGGGCGGCAAGACTGACGTCCTCGGCCTGCTGGAACCTGACGCTGATCATGTCGGTGCCGGTGGCCGGGCCGACGTTCAGGTTGCCGGTGAGCTTCACCTTGAGGAAGCCCGCGGTGGTGAAGAAGTCGATGTCGGTGCGGATGGGGAACGCGGCGGTGAACAGCGGCACGGCCGGGTCGGTGCGCAGCATGACGCGGTCGGCGTTGGCCTGCGGGTCGGTCGAGGGGCGCAGGTCGAGCAGGATGGTGACCCGCGCCTGGTACGACGGCTTCACCTCGGCGCGGCTGGCCTGCGCGTTGGCGCCGCGCAGGCCGGTCTTGCCGTCGCTGCCCGGCTTGGTCAGGGCGCTGCCGAGTTCGACGGCGCCGACGTGCGCCTCGCCGCTGCTGATGACCCACGCGCTGGTGTCGACCGGCTGGCCGCCGACCCAGCCGGCGGCGTCGAGGGTGACCGAGTCAGCGGTGTTGGCGGTGATCGTGCCGCCGGAGGTGCCGGCCACGACGCGCTGGCCGACGAGGGTGCCCGCGGCGAACCGGTCGTCGGGCAGGGTGAAGCCGGTCGGGCTGAACGTGGCGCCGGTGCCGGATACCCTGGCCGCGCCGGGGTCCAGCGGGATCCAGTCGGAGGTCCGGCCGAACTTCAGCGGGAAGGCGATCTTGTCGTCGACCAGGGTGGCGCCGCCGGCGGGCAGCGCCGCCGCGTCGAGCAGGCCCTCCTGGGCGAGCCTGGTGAACAGGTCCTGCAGGCTGGTGAAGCGCGGCTGCCCGGCCAGCGCCGGGTCGTCGACGCCCTGCTCGAACTCCTGGTCGCCGGGCTTGGGGCGGACGTTCTCGCGCAGGAACGCGACGAGCTGCTCGTTGATCTTCACAGCGTCGGCCAGGGTGCCCTTGAGGAACGGCAGCTTGCGGTTGCCGGCGTGCTCGCTGGCCTGGATGCCGCCGATGAGCTCGGCCACCTGCGCGAGGCCCGCGGCGAGGTCGAGCAGGCTCATGTTCTGGAACTTCGCCAGCGTCTGGTCGAGGCCGGTGGTGGTGACCGCCGGGGTGCCCGTGGTGATGTCGGCCCAGTCCAGGGTGATCGCCGCGTTGACGCTCGCCGCGACGTTGAGCACCGGTGCGCCGCCGCCGGGGTCCTGTGTCGGGGCGGGCTTGAGGTGGATCTCGGCGTGCGCCTTGCCCGCCGTGGCCGTCTCGGTGATGTCGTCGCCGTCGGGCTCGGTGCCGATGACGCCGCCGGCGTGGTCGAACCCGACCTGCACCAGGCCGGACAGCGAGCCGGCCGCGCCGAGCTCGCCGTCGCCGAAGGCGAGCCTGCCGTCGCCGTTCGGGTCATTGATCTTGACCACGAAGTGGGCGCTGACGTCCAGGGTCGAGGACGCGTCGACGGACACGCCCAGGATGCCGAGGGCCGCCTTGGCCTGGCCGGTGTCGCCCAGGTGGGCCACGGCGTCGATGTCCAGGCGCGGCGCGGCCGAGTCGCGCACCAGCCAGGCGGCGGTGCCCGCCTCGTTCACCCGCAGCTTCAGGCGCAGCGTCGCCCAGCCGTCGACGCCGACCGCGTCGCCGAGCGTGACGCCCGCGGCGTTGAACTGCTGCTTGGTGAGCTGCCGGTGGTAGCGCAGCGTCAGGTCCAGGGTGTGGTCGCCGTTCGGTTCGGTGGTGACCGAGCTGTCCAGCGTGCCGCCGCCGGGCACGGGGGCGTCGTCGTTGGTCAGGGCGTCCTGCAGGACACCGGAGGCCTTCTCGATCAGCTGGTCGGCGTCGACGAGACTGCCCGGGCTCACCCCGAGCAGGGGTATCGGCTGCGCGAGCCGGCCCACCTGGCTCAGCCCCTGCTGCGCCCAGTCCCCCGCCTGGGCGGCCAGGCCCTTGAGCGCCGCCTCCCAGGGCTCGTCGGCGTGTGCCGGTGCTGCGTACACCATCGACAGCGGCATCGCCAGCACCAGCGCCAGCACCGCAGAGATCCGACGTCTCACGCCCGATCGCCCTCCCCAGGCAAGGTCCCCCGCCGCCGATGGGCGGCAACCTCGCCAGAAGACGGGACGCAGTTATATAGAGCAATGTGTCTATCACTTTGCCGACACGTGATCGACCTGTTCCGTCGTCAGACGTGTCACGGTGTCTACATGCGACGGTGACAGCAGCTCGGCCGAGCGGTGGATTCCGCCCAGGCCAGCGCGGTCAGACCTCGCCGTGGAGGACGCTGCTGACCCCGCGCAGCTGCGCCGCGTAGGCCCTCGCGACGACCGCGCGCGGCAGGAGACCGAGGAGCAGGCGCACCGGTGCGGGCATCGGCTTGTTGGTCCGCTCGCTGACCGCCCGGCGGGAGACCTTGCGCACCCGGGGCGCCCGCAGCCGCTCGTAGCGGCGCAGCGCCTCAGCCGGCGACGCCGGACCGGCGCGCAGAATGCGGCTGAGCACCCACGCGTCCTCCAGCGCCTGGTTGGCGCCCTGCGCCTGGGTGGGCGGGAACGCGTGCGCGGCGTCGCCGAGCAGCGTCGCACCGCCCCGCCCCCAGCGGTCCGGGATGCGGTGGGTCACGTGCCGGAACGACTCCAGGTCGGCGTCGCGGATCTGCTCCACCAGCGCGGAGACGAGCGGGCCGTACCCGGTGAACCGTGCGGCGAGGGCGGCGGCGGGCGGCCCAGACAGCGGCCCGTCCACGTCGAACCACCACTGCAGCAGGCCGTCGCCGGAGGGCAGCATGCCGACCAGGCCCGCCCGCCCGACGACGCAGACCCCCGTCGTGCCCCCGGCCAGCTCGGGCAGCACGCGGGTCAGGCCCTGCCAGGTGGTCCACTCGTTCTCGGCGGCGGGCGCGGGGTCGAGGACCGCACGGCGTACGGCGGAGCGGTGGCCGTCCGCGCCGACCACGACGTCGGCGTCGTGGCGCGCTCCGGTGGCGTCGATCGCGGTCACCCCGTCGGGGCGGACCTCGACGTCGACGACCTCGCGGGAGAACACGACGTCGACACCCTCGGCGAGGTGCTCGATCAGCCGCGCGCGAGGGGTGCTCACCACCGGGAAGCCGGTGCGCCGGGCGACGTCGGCGAGGTCGGCGTCGACCATCGTCGCCCCGTCGGCGGTGTCGAACCGCAGCCTGTCGAGGCGGCCGCCGAAGTCGCCGGGCGGCACGCCGAGCCCGGCGAGCGCGGCGGCCCCGTTGCTGAAGACCGTGAAGGCCGCGCCGCCGGTGCGCAGGGCGGGGGCCGCCTCCAGCACCCGCACCCGGTGGCCGGACCCGGCCAGGCCGCGGGCCAGCGCGAGCCCTCCGACGCCGCCTCCGGCGATGAGAATTTCCACGGCGAACCTCCGACACTGCCATTAACTACGAGCGTTGTACTACGGATGGTGCCATACCATAGCGGGATGCCACCACCGAACGAACAGCGGCGGGCGCTGCTCGCGGACGCCGCCATCGACCTGCTCGTGGAGTCCGGGGTGCACGGCGTCACCCACCGCGCCGTCGACCGGCGGGCCGGGCTGCCCGCCGGGACCGCGTCGAACTACTTCCGCAGCCGCGAGGCCCTGCTCGTGGCGACCGCGCAGCGGGTGGTGGAGCAGCACCAGGCCGACATGGCCGAGGCGGCGCGCGGCGCGCCCGAGAGCCCGGGTCCCGCCGGCCGGGCGGCCGATGACCGGGAGCGGGCGATCGAGCTGATCACGGGCTCGCTGCTGCTGGCCGCCGGGCCGCACCGCAAGCGGTATCTGGCGATCTTCGAGCTGCGGCTGGAGAGCCTGCGCCGGCCCGCGCTGGCGGCGGCGATCGATGAGCTGATGGCGGCGATGGCGGCGTTCACCGGCGGCCATCACGCCGAGGTGGGCCTGGCCATCCCGCCTGCCGCGATCCCGGCGATGCTGGTCTCCTACGGCGGGGCGCTGTTCGCGCTGGTGACCGGCCCGGCCGAGCTGGTCGTGCCGGAGGCGGTCCGCCCGCTGGCGGTGGCCGTCGTGGCAGGCGGCCTCGCCGCGGCACGCGACGCCACCGGGGCCGACGCCGCCGGGATCGACGCTGCCGGGGCTGCCGGGGCCGGGGCTGCCGGGGCCGGGGCCGTCGCTGCCCGCTGACCGGCCGCGACGCCGATCCGGCCGGTCAGCGGGCAGCGGCGGTCAGCGGGGGGCGGTGGCGGCGAGCGCGGCGGTGAGGTGGCGGGCGTTGGCCCAGACCACGTAGAGGGCGGGTGCGGGCAGCAGGAACAGCCCGATCGCGGGTTTGACCGCGACCGCGGCGGCCAGCGTGCCGAGGACGGCGAGGTTGGCCAGGCTCAGGTGCCAGCTGCGCACCGACAGGTACGCGCAGGCCAGCAGCGTCTTCGGCGACCACCGCGCGCCGGTGGCCAGCAGCGCGGTGGTGGCCGCGACGACGAGCGCGATCAGCAGCGCCAGCACGGGCGTGACCGCGCCGAGCGGCCCGCCGAGCGCGAGCTGGAAGTCCACCACGAGGACGATCACCAGCGCGGCCGCGACCGCGCCGGCGGCCAGCGCCCGCCCGAACGAGTTCCGGTAGGCGGCCCAGAAGGACCGCCCGACCCGGTCGTCACCCTCGGTGAACCCGCGGAAAGCGGCGAAGGCGGCCGCCGCGGCGGGCCCGCAGGTCGCCGCCAGCGCGGTGTAGAACGGCCAGGCCTGCAGCGGCCGGTCGCTGAGCGCGAGCGCGGCCAGCAGCGGCAGGCACGCCGCGACCAGGCACAGGTTGATCCGCAGCCCGGCGTACACGGTGCCGAAGATCATGTCGTAGGGCAGGCGGGCGAGCAGTCGCATGCCGGTTCACCCCTTCATGCCGGAGGTGGCGATGCCCTGGATGAAGTACCGCTGGCCGAGCAGGAAGATGACCAGGATCGGCAGCACCGACAGCACCGAGCCGGTCATCATCATCGCGTAGTCGGCGTCGTACTGGCCGACGAACGAGCGCAGGCCCAGCTGGATGGTCCACAGGTCGTTGCTGGTCAGGTAGATGAACGGCCCCATGTAGTCGTTCCAGGTGTTGACGAACGTGAGCAGGGCGAGGCTGGCCAGGGCCGGTTTGGACAGCGGCAGCATGATCCGGGCCCAGATGCCGTACTCGGACAGCCCGTCGACGCGGGCGGCCTCGCTGAGCTCGTCGGGGATGGTGAGGTAGTACTGGCGCATCAGGAACACGCCGAACGCGCCGAAGGCCTGCAGCAGGATCAGCGACAGGAACGTGTCGGTCAGGCCGGCCTTCTGCATCATGATGTACTGCGGGATCATGTAGGCCTGCCACGGCACGGCGATGGTGGCGATGTAGGCGACGAACAGCGTGTCGCGGCCGCGGAAGCGCACCTTGGCGAACCCGTACGCGGCGAAGCTGCCGGTCAGCACCTGCAGCAGCGTGATGGCCAGGCTGAGGAACACGGTGTTGCCCAGGTAGGTGCCCAGCGGGATCTGCGCCCAGATGTCGGCGAAGTTGTGCCACTGGAAGTCCTCCGGGATCCACCGGATCGGGCTGGTCAGGACTTCGTTGTTGCGCTTGAGCGAGGCGCTGATCATCCACCCGAACGGCAGCAGGATCGCCACGGCGCTGACGGCCAGCACCGCGTACAGGATGACCTGGAGGAGGGTGCGCGGGCGGGCGCCCGCCGGGGGCGCGGCGGGGTCGGCGGTGCTCATGAGCGCTCCCGGCGAGAGTTGAACCAGAACTGGATCAGGGTGAAGACCAGCACGATCAGGAACAGCACGACGGAGATGGCCGAGGCGTAGCCGAACTCGCCCTCCCAGATGCCCTTGCGGTAGATCTGCTGGGACAGCACGAGCGTGGCCCGGCCCGGGCCGCCGTCGGTCATGACCACGATCAGGTCGAAGATCTTGAAGCTCTGCACCGTCAGCAGGATCAGCACCAGGAAGGTCACCGGCCGCAGGCCGGGCAGGGTCACGGCGCGGAAGCGCTGCCAGGCGGTGGCGCCGTCGACCTTGGCGGCCTCGTAGTACTCGTTCGGGATGGCCTGCAGGCCGGCCAGGAACAGCACCATGTAGTAGCCCATGTCGCGCCACACGCTGGTGAGGATGACCGCGGGCATGGCCCAGTCGACGCTGGTGGTCCAGCCGGGCGGCGAGTCGACGCCGATGAACTGCAGGAACTGGTTGACCGGCCCGAACTGGGGGTCGAACAGCATGTTCCAGACGATGGCGACGGCCACCATGGAGGTGACGTACGGGAAGAACGCCGCGGCGCGGAAGAAGCCGACTCCGCGCAGCCTGCGGTTGAGCAGCAGCGCCAGGCCCAGCGCGGCGAGCATGGTCAGCGGCACGTGGCCCAGCGCGTAGTAGGCGGTGTTGCGCAGCGCGATCAGGGTGGACTCGTCGTTGAGGAACCGCTCGAAGTTGTCCAGCCCGACCCATTCCGGCGGGTTGTAGGAGTCCCACTCCATGAACGACAGCGCCAGCGCGCCGGCCACCGGCACGAGCGTGAGCAGGGCGAAGCCGAGGAAGTTCGGCAGGATGAAGCTCCAGCCGATGAGCGTGGTGCGGGCACGCCTGGCGCTGCGCGGCCGCGGCGGCGAAGGCGCGGCGCTGGCGGTCGCCGGCTGCGCGGTGAGCAGGTCTGCCATGTCGTCCTCCCGAGGGGGCGGGCGGGGACGGCCATTATGCCGTCCCCGCCCGCGGGTGCGTGGGTCAGTTGACCTCGTTCTTGACGCGGGTCTCCATCTCCTTGATCGCGTCGTCGACCGACTTCTGTTTCGTCATGATCAGCTGGTGTTCCTCGCTGAGGACCGTGTCGACCTTGGCGGTCTTGTCGCTGACCGGCATCTCCGGGTTGATCTTGTCCGGAGTGAAGGCCCGCTTGGACAGGTCGTCGGTGGGCATGCCCTGCAGCGCGAAGTACTGCGTGCGGACCTCTTCGCTCTGGTAGGCGGGCACCACGCCGATCCCGGCGATGGCCTTGGCGCCTTCCAGCGACGCGGCGAACTCGACGAACTTCTTCGCCGCCGCGGCGTGCTTGGCCTTCTTGTTCACCGCGAACGCGGTCGGCGCCCCGAAGGTGGTGACCCCGGACGCGCCGGTGCGCTGCGGCATGGGCGCGATGCCCCAGTCGACGTCGGTGGTGCCCTTCTTCTTCTCGGACAGCAGCTTCGCGATGAACCAGGTGCCCATCGGCAGCATCGCGGTCTTCTGAGACTCGAACATCGAGGCGTAGCCGGTCTTCTGGGTCACCGCGGTGCCGAAGTCCTGGGTGGCCCCGGCCTCCTGCAGCGCCAGCGCGGTGCGGTACTGGTCGGCGAAGAACTTGTAGTCGCCGCTCAGCTGGTCGCCGCCGGTCTGCGCGGCGGAGATCGCCTGCACCACCGAGCGCCAGACGTGCTGGTAGGCGCCGTAGACCTTCTTGTCACCGGTGCCCGAGGTCAGCTTCTTGGCCACCTCGACGTACTGGTCCCAGGTGAGGTTCTCCGGGTACGGCTGCTTGGCCGCGTCGAACATCTTCTTGTTGTAGTACAGGACCCAGAAGTCCTGCCGGTACGGCAGCGCGAAGTACTTGTTGCCGTCCTGCTTGTACTGGTCGAGCCCGGCGAGCTTGCCGCCCTCGGCCGAGGTGGCCAGGTCGGTGACGTCGGCGAGCTGGCCCCGGCCGGCGAAGCGCACGTAGTCGGCCAGCGTCTTCATGGTGATGACGTCGGTGGTGTCCCCGCCGGCGAGCATCGTGGTGACCTTGGTCGGGTAGTCGGCGGCGAGGATGTCCACCGGCTTGATGGTGATGTCCGGGTTCGCCTTGTGGAAGGCGTCGAACAGGGTCTGGAACTCCGGCGTGGTGGCGAGGCTCCACACCGCGACGGTGAGCTCTACCGGACCGCCTTCGGCCTGGTCGCCGTCGGAGCCGCATGCGGTGAGCGGCAGGAGGGTGGCCATCGCCAGGCCGACCGCTGCCAGCATCTTCCTTCTGTTCACGAACGTTCCTTCCTACTGGACGGCCGCTGACGCGGCGGAGGATCGGTGCTGTGCGTGGTGGTGCGGGCCGGTGGGCGGCGAGGGCAGTGCCGCCGTCGTGGTGACCTGGTCCGGCCACGTGACCCTGACGACCGGCGCGTCCTCGGGTCCGGAGATCTCTGCTGCCGGCGGCCGGGTGCCGCCGTCGAGTGCGAAGGCCGCGACGTGCCAGGCCCCCGGCCGGGGCGCGGCCTGCAGCCACGGGATGGCGGTCCACTCCCCCAGCGGGGTGGCGTCGCGGGCGGTGTCCACCGCGGCCAGGTCCAGGCCGTGCAGCCCGACCGCCGTCGTGGTGTGCGCGGCGCCCGTGGCGTGGGCCGTCGGCCGCGTGCCGTCGCCGTCGTGGCGGCCGGGCGCACCGGGTGCCGGGTGCCCCGCCGCGCCGCCCGAGCCGGTCGGTTCCGCGAGGTGCTCGGCGGCCTGCGGGCCGAGGGTGGGGACCGGCCAGCCGCCGATGCGCAGCGCGGTGACCTGCGCCCAGCCCGGCGCGCCGTCCGGATCGACGTGGACCAGGCGCACCTCCCACGCGCCGCGTACGACCGACACCGTGGTCACGGTGCCCGCGTCGACGGCGGTGCCCGGGCGGCCGGAGCCGTGGTCCGGGGCGGTGGGATCCGGGTCGACCCAGTGGCAGCGGGCGCGCGAGGCCAGCACCGCGGCGGTCCCGTCGTCGTCGAGCCGCACGTCGAGGGTGGTGAAGCCGCTGCGGTGGGTGGCCCGGCCGTGCGTGTCGAGCAGCACCACGGACTGGTCGAGCGGGGTGTCCCAGCCGTCGTCGTCCATGGCCGGGGCGGTCGCGGTGGAGTAGGCCAGCCTGGCGTAGGTCGGCGAGTCGCCGCTGCGGTCGCCGGGCCGGGCGTGGTCGGTGCCGTGGTTGTAGACCCGCACGACGCCGTCGGCCCTGGTCGCCGCCACCGCCCAGCCGGGGGCGGCGATCACGGCGAGCTGGTCGGCCTCCTCCACCGGCAGGGGCTGCTCCACGGCGGTCCACACCGGGTGGTCGGCGGGCAGCGCGAGGCCGAGCATGCCCTTGGCCGCCCAGTACGGCGACGCGGTGCCCGAGTAGCGCTGGGCCATGCGCCGCCAGGGGTGGTACCAGCCGAGGGTGAGCAGGCCGTCGGCGTCGGGCGCGCCCCGGTCGGCGAAGTGCCTGACGATGCCGGACGCGGCCCGGCGCAGCAGTCCGGGTGCCACCGCGTCGGAGCCGGCGACGGCGCCGGCCCAGAACGGCGCGGCGGCCGCGAACCGGTAGACCAGGCTGCGGCCCTGGATCAGGGGCGAGCCGTCCGCGCCGACCAGCCGCACCGCGTCCAGCAGGAACCGGTCAAGGTGCGCCCGGTACCCCGGCAGCAGCGGGGCGGACCGGTCCTGGGCGCCGGCCATGCGGCTCCACAGGATCGGGTACAGGTGCAGCGCCCAGCCGACGTAGTGGTCGTAGCTGCGCTCGTCGCCGTCGCTGTACCAGCCGTCGGCGCGGACGAACGACTCGTGGCGGGCCAGGTCGGCCTCCATGTCCTCGCTCGACCAGGGGCCGCCGACCGAGGCGAGGAACTGCTCGACCACGATGCGGAACCACACCCAGTTGTTCTGCGGGTAGGTGTGGTCGCCGACGACCTGGGCGAGATAGTCCACGACGCGCTCCTGGACACCGGGGTCGAGCCGGTCCCACAGCCACGGCCGGGTCATGTCGAGGATCAGTGCGATCGACGCCGCCTCGACCTTCGCCTGGCCGTGCTCGCGGGGCATGACCCAGCGCTCGGCCGAGTCCGGGTCGGTGCCCGCGGCGATGCCCTGGGCGTAGCGTTCCAGCAGGTTGCCGGGGTCGCGGCCCTGCTCGCCGGTGATGCGGAACCCGGCGAGCAGGAACGTGCGGGCGAAGCCTTCGAGGCCGTCGACGGCGGTGCCGTAGCCGCCGGGCGTGCCGGGCGGGGTGATCCGGGCGCCGGTGGGCGAGGCGTGCCGCCACGCGGCGTTGAGCATCCGGTCGGCCAGCGCGGCCCACTCGGCACGGGTCCAGCCGGTGTACGGCGAGAGCCGCGCGGCGTCATGCGCGCCGTCCGGTGTCCCGAGCCGCGGTCCGGCGCTTGCGGACACCGCGCGGCGGTCGTCGTCGTGCCGGGCGGCGGGGACGGGCTGCTCGCTCATGCGCTTACCTCCAGGGCCTCGCTGGTGACGGCGTCGAGTGGGGGCTCGCCGTGGACGAGCCGGGTGAGCTCGTCGAGGGCCTGGGCGCTCAGCCGGCGGGTCTCCGCGCCGAGCGACCCGGCGATGTGCGGTGTGATCATGACATTGGGCAGCTGGGCCAGCAGCGATCCGGCGGGCAGCGGCTCGGGGTCGGTGACGTCGAGGATGGCGTTGAGCCGCCCCGTGGCGCACTCGCGCTCCAGCGCGGCGGTGTCGACCACGGCGCCGCGGGCGGTGTTGATCACCGTCGCGCCGTCGGGCAGCAGGGCCAGCTCGCGGGCGGCGATGGCGTGCCGGGTCTGCGGCAGCTCGGGCAGGTGCAGGGAGACGATCTCGGAGGCGGCCAGCAGCTCGTCGAGCTCGACGAGGCGCCCGCCGGCGGCGGCGACGGCGTCCGGGTCGGCGTAGGGGTCGGTGACGAGCACCTGCGCGGTGTCGAGCAGCCGCAGCAGCTCGACGACGCGGCGGCCGATCCGGGAGAAGCCGACGATGCCGATGGTGCGGCCGTAGTTGGACAGGTCGTCGCGGTGGTGCACGGCGTCCCAGTCGGCCGGGAGCAGCCGTGACTGGGCGGCCAGCAGGTGGGCCTTCTTGCCCGCGAGGATGATCGACGCGAGGGTGTACTCGGCGACCGGGGTCGCGTTGGCCTCGGCGGCGCTGGTGACCAGGATGCCGCGCGTCCAGATCCCGTCGGAGACCAGGTGGCGGACGCTGCCGGCGCAGTGCAGCACGGCGCGCAGCCGTGGCGCGGCGTCCAGCCGCTCGGCGGTGAGGGTGGGGCAGCCCCACGAGGTGAGCAGCACCTCCGTCTCGGCCAGGCGGGCTCGGGTGTGCGGGGCGTCGATGTCGTCGGACCAGATCGGATCGCCGAGGTCGGCCAGCGACCGTAGCCGCGCCAGCTCCTGCGGCCCGAACTGGAGCCGGAACGTCTCGGGCCGCATCACGAGCAGCGCCTGCGGACGGTACATGCGGGTCGCCCCTCCTGTTCCTCTGCCTTGCTGTTATGTTCTTTTCTGTTCGTTCGAACAGGTGCGAGAAGTAGACCAGCGAGAGAACTGCACGACAAGTGCCCGTTACCGAGCTGTAACACGAAACGCGTTGACCTGGACTTTTCTTTGTGAACGAATTTGTTCGTTTCTAGGCGAGGGAGGGACGACATGACGCCATGCCGGTCCGGGCCGGCCGGGTCGAGCCGTTCGGCTGCCCGCCGCATGTCCCGCCACCGCACGCGTCCGTGCACAATCGACGCCTACCCGCGCGACACGATCGTGGAGGAACAGTGACCCTGTCCGAGCCGCCGCTGCTGCCGGACCAGCGCCGCGAGCGGCTGCTGGCCGACCTGCGGGCCCGCGGCACGCTGCGGGTCAGCGAGATAGCCCGCGCCCTCGGCGTCACCACCGTCACCGTGCGCCGCGACATCGCCCAGCTCGCCGACGAGGGCGCGATCGAGCGCGTGCACGGCGGCATCCGGCTGCCCCGCGGCGCCGACGCCCAGCCGCCGTCCGCGGTGGCCGTCGAGGACTCGGGCAGGCCCGCCAGCCTCGACGAGGCGGCCCGCCCCGCCGTGGGCATGGTCGTCCCGTCGCTCGACTACTACTGGCCGGAGATCGTCCGCGGCGCCCGCGACGCCGCCCCCGACGCGGGGGTGCGCATCGTGCTGCGCGGCTCGTCCTACGACGACATCGCCGACGTACGCCGCCAGACGTCCTGGCTGCTGGAGACCGCGGGCATCCAGGGCCTGCTGATCGCGCCGCCCACCCTCGGCGACGGGGCCGCGCAGCTGATCGACTGGCTGTCCGGGCTGGACATCCCCGTGGTGTTCGTCGAGCGCACCGCCACCGTCGGCGCGTACCACGAGCACGTCGAGTCGGTCTCCACCGACCACGCGTTCGGGGCGAGCCTGGCCGTGCGCCACCTCGCCGCGCAGGGCCACCGCCGGGTCGGGTTCCTCGCCTCGGCCAGCAGCCCGCACACGCCCGCGGTGCAGCGCGGCTGGCGGCAGACCGCCGCCGACCTCGGCCTGGAACTCGACGGCACCCCGGAGGTGATCAGCCCCGACCACCGCGACCCCCGGTGGGGCGACGCGATCGACCGGGGTATCGACGCCTGGCTCGCCACCGGCACCACCGCGCTGCTGGCGCACTCCGACCGCGAGGCGATCTCGCTGGTCGCCCGCTGCGAGGAGCGCGGCGTACGCGTCCCGCGCGACCTGGCCGTGGTCGCGTTCGACGACGAGGTCGCGGGCCTGGCCAACCCCGCCCTGAGCGCGGTCCGGCCCGCCAAGTACACGATCGGCGAGACCGCGATGCAGCTGCTGTGCCGGCGCGTCCAGGACCCGGGCCGGCCCGTGCACCGCGTGCTGATCAGCCCGCAGCTCATCGTGCGCGACTCCAGCAGCGTGCACCCGAGCGCGTGACGTCCATGCCGGACAGCGCCTTCCCCCGCCCCGCGGGCGCCCTGACCTCGCTGGTACGCGACCTGCGCGCCGCCGCCGACGGCGCGCTGCCCGAGCTGACCTTCACCGCGTACCGCGACTTCGCCGACACCGGCAACCGGCTGCGCTACGAGCGGCGCTACTTCCGCCGCCGCGCCGTGCTGGCCGCCCGCGCCGCCCAGGCGCTGCTCGACCCGGACGCCGACCCCGCCCCGCTGGCGGACACGCTGTGGGCGGTGTGCGACGAGTACAGCTGGGCGCTGCCCGCGCACGAGCGCCACGGCACGCGGCCCGACCGGTGCGTCGACCTGTTCGCGGCCGAGACCGCGCACACGCTCGCCGAGACCGTGGCCGCGCTGGGCGACCGGCTCGACCCGCGCGTGGCCGACCGGGTGCGCGCCGAGGTGGAGCGCCGGGTGTTCGAGCCGTACGCCGACCCGCGGCCGCTGGACTGGGAGGGCTTCGGCAACAACTGGGAGTCGGTGTGCGGGGGCGCCGTCGGCATGGCCGCCCTGGCGCTGCTCGGCGACCGCCCCGCCGACGGCGACCGGCTGGCGGCGATGCTCGACCGCAGCCGCCGGGCCATGGACCGCTACCTCGCCGGGTTCGGCGACGACGGCGGCTGTGCCGAGGGCGTCGACTACTGGGTCTACGGGTTCGGGTACTTCGTGTACTTCGCCGAGGCGCTGCGGGCGTACACCGGCGAGGATCTGCTGGCCGGCGGGAAGGTGCGCGAGATCGCGAGCTTCCCGCAGCGGGTGTCGCTGGGCGGAGGCGCGTACGTGCCGTTCTCCGACGCCTCCGAGCGGCCGTGGCTGCCGGCCGGGCTGCTCACCCGGCTGGCGGAGCGGTTCGGCACTGCCCCGGCGCAGGTCGTGCCGTCGTTCCACGACGACCACTGCTACCGGTGGGGGCACCTGTCGCGCACCCTGGCCTGGTTCCGCCCCCTCGACCCGCTGGCCGCCGCCGAGCCGTCCGGCCACCTGCCCGACCTCGGGTGGGTGGTCCACCGCGGCCGGTTCGCGTTCGCCGCCAAGGGCGGGCACAACGACGAGCCGCACAACCACAACGACCTGGGCCACTTCATCCTGCACACGCGCGGCGAGAGCGTGCTCGACGACCTCGGCGCGGGCGAGTACACCGCCGCGTACTTCCGGTCCGGCCGCTACGACGTACTCCAGCCGTCGTCGCTCGGGCACTCCGTCCCGGTCGTCGACGGCGAGGTCCAGCTGCCGGGCCGGGACCGGGCGGCGAAGGTCCTGCGCTACCACGCCGACGGCGGCACCGTCTGCTTCGACCTCGACCTGACCGCGGCGTACCAGGTGGCCGGGCTGCGCTCGCTGGTCCGCCGCTTCCACTGGTGGCCGCAGGGGCGGCTGGAGCTCACCGACGAGATCGACACCGAGCGCGCGCTGCCGGTCGACGAGATCTTCATCAGCCGCCGCCGCCCGTCGCTGTCGGCCGGCTCGGCCGACTGGGACGGCCTGGTCACGCTCGCCCGCGCCTGCCCGCAGGCGTCGGTGGAGGAACTGCTCACCACCGACCACCAGGGGCGGCCGGACCGGGTCTACCGGCTGCGGTGCCCGGTGCTCGCGCCGGCCGGCCGGTCGTCGCACCGGTTCGTGTTCCACCTGAGGTGATCGCGCCCGGCGGCGGACGCTCCGCCGCCGGTGCGCTCGGCACGGCCGAGCGCCGGCAGGTCAGCCCAGCGGACCGCGCTCGACGCAGAACTCGTTGCCCTCCGGGTCGGCCAGCACCACCCAGCCCCGGCCGTCCTCGCGGCGCTGGTCGGACACGACCGTCGCGCCGATGCCCACCAGCCGCTCGACCTCCTCGTCGCGAGTGCGCTCCTGCGGCTGCAGGTCGAGGTGTACGCGGTTCTTCCCGGTCTTGCCCTCGGGCACCGGGATGAACAGCAGGTTGATGCCGTGCGGACCGACGAGGCGGCCGTTCGGGTCACCGGGGCCGTTCGGGTCGTTCGGGTCCTCCTGCCAGCCCGTGACCTGGGTCCAGAACAGCGACTGGGCGTAGCAGTCGTGGCAGTCGACGGTGATGCTGTGCAAATTCATGATCATGACAGACATGCTCACACATCGGCTCGGCGCGATCCGCACGGACCGCGTCGAAGGCGAGGGTCGCGATGTCCGGGCCGGTGCGCGCGTCGTCCAGGGTCCGCCGGGCGGCGGTCTCCTTCGCCTGGAGGAGGCCTCACCCTGGGTGACGCCGACGCCCCCGCGCGCCGCATGCGCATCGGGTCCGAGGGCTGGTACGAAGCCCTCGGACCCGATGTCCACCCCGGTGGGACCCTCACCGCCGGGCCGCCCACCGGCTGCCCACCCCGAGCAGCACGGCGGCGACACCGACGATCAGCAGTGACACGGCGTCCGGGCCGCCGGTCACCGGGAGCCGGCCCGAGGCCGCCGCTCCGCGCTCAGCGGACTGCCTGAAACTGCACGTTCCAGTGCGTCTTCCAGGTCATGCCCTCGCACTCGATGGGGGCCTCGCCACGGAGCTTCACCCCGTTGGTGATGGTCACGTTGGCACTGCCCTCCTTGCCCAGCGTCGGCAGCGGCGGCATCGACCATTCCGTCGTGACGATGTGCGTCGCGCACATCTCCGCGTGGGCCGGGTCGTCGAGGCCCGAGACGCTGACGGTGCCCGGCGAGATGCCCGTGATCGCGGTCTTGACGTTGTCGTTCGGGTTGGCGATGACGAGCCTGACCTGGGACGCCTCACCGGGCAGCAGTTTGGGGCTCAGCTGCTGTCCCTCCACGATGATCTCCTCGACCGCCTCGGCCGATCCGCTGGCTTCGGCGACGACGGTGGTGCCGAACGCGGCCCACGCGGCGGTGGCGGCGGCGACGATGCCGAGCACGGCGAGACCGACGACGGTGGTCCGCTTGGTGCGCTTGGTGTGCTTCACTGTGTCCTCCTGGACAGGGCGGGTCGTCCGGCGCATCCATGCGATGCGCCGGGCCGGTGGTGGTGGAAGTGGTGCCAGGCCGCGGGCTGGGGCGCCGCGGTGTCAGTGGGCGACGTGGCGTCGCGGGCTGGGGCACCGCAGTGTCGGTGGTCGACGTGGGCTAGGGCGTCGCAGTGTCGGTGGTCGACGTTGGGGCTAGGGCGTCGCAGTGTCGGTGGGCGACGTGGGCGGCACGGGCTCGGGCAGCGCGGAGCTGGGCTCCGGATCCGGTGGGGTGCCCTGGTCGGGCGCCGGCGGGTGCGCCGCGGGCGGCGTCGGCGATGGTTCGGGCGAAGCCGAGGCCGCCGGCGCGGCCGGGCCCTGCGAACGGACCGGCTCGCCGGTGGCCTCGGCCGACCCGGAAGGCCCGGCAGTGGCGGTCGGCCCGGAACCCGCCGGCCCGGGACCCGTGGTCGGCCCGGAACCCGTCGCCGGTGTGGGAGCCGTCGGCGTGGGCGCGGCACTCACCGTCGGCCGTGGACTCACCGTCGGCAGCGGCCACAGGCCCGCGTGCCCGTCGACCGGTGCCGACGTGACCGCCATCCAGGCCGTCGCCGCGGCCGCGACGGTGCCGGTCGCGCTCACCGCGATGGCGGCGACGACGCCCGCGACGGCGAACGCGGGCCGGCGGCGCCGGTGCGGCGGCTGGTTGCTCACGGGTGAGGCTCCTCCTGTGTCGGTACGCCGCGGTGCGGATCGCCTGGTGGGCGACCGGTTGCGGCCACGGACAACCTTGCCGCATCGGCCACGGATCGCGGCATAGAGAACACGGTGCGTTACGGCCGCCGAGTCGGGCGGCTGACCAGGGCGGATGTGCGGCGGGTGACATCCGGGCGAATTACCCAGAAAGGGTGAACAGCACTTAAGGGGGGTGACATGCCCGCTCGCGGCGACCGCCGGCCGCCGGGCACCGCGGCGCGCGCAATGGCCGCAGAAGCGGCGCAAGAGGTGACTCGGAAGTCCGGTCCGCAATCCTGTCGTCCAGATCCGACGCACCGCGTCGACTAGCATCGGCGCGGTGCTGATCGTGATGACGGGCCTTCCCGGCACCGGGAAGACGATGCTGGCCGAGGCGATCGGGATGGCGCTGCCCGCCGCGGTGGTCTCGGTGGATCCGGTGGAGCAGGCGCTGTGGCGCGCCGGACTCCCCCGCACCACCTCCGTGGGCATCGCCGCGTACGGGGTCGTGGCGGCCGTCGCCGAGCAGCAGCTGCGCATGGGACACCCGGTGATCGCCGACGCGGTGAACGCCGCGCCCGCCGCTCGCGAGGTCTGGCAGGCGCTGGCCGAGGGCTACGGCTGCGAGCTGCGCGTGCTGGAGGTCGTCTGCTCCGACGAGGACCTGCACCGCGCACGTGTCGAGCAGCGCAACGCCGCGGCGGAGCAGGCCGCCCGCCACGAGCAGACCCGCCGCGAGCAGGGCCGTCCGACCGTCACCACCGGGCTCGCACCGGTCGTGACCTGGGCGCAGATCCAGCGCGCCCGCAAGGCGTACCAGACCTGGCCGCTCGACCGGCTCGTGCTCGACTCCGCGGCCGACTTCGAGCAGAACGTCAAGACCAGCCTGCGGATGCTCACCGCCTGACACGTGGGCCGTGGCGGAGCGACTACACAGACCTGGCGTACGCGCTGCAGGCGTGCATCAAGCGCCGAGGCCGGTCGCGCCCGGCCGCACCGGCCCGATCCGCAGGCGTCGGCGATCGGCGACCTGTCGCGGTTCCGCCGCCGGGCGGTGCGGCGACGCCTCGTCACACCACGCGCGCCTGCCGGCGGCGGCCCACGTCGAGATCCAGCCGGACCGGCAGGTCAGGCCGGCCCAGGGCGCGGCGGGCGTCGGCGAGCGCGCCGCGCTCGATGCGCTCGCACAGGGAGCCGAGGTCGCCCTGGGCGGGGCCGGGGTCGGTGCCGACGGCGACCGCCATCGTCGGTCGCTCCGGCTTGCCGGTGAGCCGGACCTTCGCCGACGCCACGCCCCGGTACCGCTCGATCTGGTCGCGTACGGCGCCCGCCAGCGCGGCGGCGGCCAGCGTCGTGTGGTCGCCGGCCTGCCGATCCGTGCGCAGCGTCAGCGTCCGCAGGCGGTCGCTGGCCAGCAGCACCGCGAGCAGCCAGCGCAGGGCCAGCAGCAGCACGGCCAGGGCGGCGACCGCGGCGACCGGCCACACCCACGGGTTGGCGTCGAGGTAGCGGGGCACGGCATCGCCGGCGACCGGGCGCCCGGTGGCGGACCAGCCCAGCGCGTCGGTGTGGGCCAGCACGCCCGCGGTGCCGGCGCCCAGCAGAAGTAGCCCGAGCACGAGCAGGGCGACGCGGTTGAAGCGATCGACGTTCATGAGATCCTCCGGGACAGCTTGACGGCCAGCCGCGGTGGACGGCGCAGGTGCAGCTGGTCGAGCCGCTGCCGGATCGCGGCTTTCACGTCCTCGGCCAGGGCCGTCGTGTCGTCAGCGGTGGATGCCGCGGCCCGTACGGCGATCCGCGCGCGCCCGACCTTCACGTGCTGCGGGACGACGCCGTCGACCTCCCGGACGGCGGTCGACACGTCCTGGGCCACGGTGCGCCGGCTGAGGGCGACGTCGGTGGCCGGATCGGGGCTGTCGACGGCCAGGCGGCTGAGCCGGCCGGGCCACAGCTGCCCGATGACGAGCGCGGCGCCCGCCACAAGCAGCAGCAGGCTGACGGCCAGCGTCCCCCGGTCGCCCCACGTGGTGTCCTGGGCCCACCGCGCCGCCGCCGGCCAGTCGACCACCAGCGGGGGCCTGCCCAGCAGGGCGGCGGCCACCTCGATGACGACCAGCACCGCGAGTGCGATGAGCGCCAGGCTCGTGATCAGGGCGAGCAGGCGGTTGACGACCCGTCTCATGCTGCCTCCAGGGTCAGTGCACGCGGGCACCGGTGTCGGTGTCGGTGATCAGGTCCGCGACCTCGATGTTGACGGTGTGGACGGTCAGGCCGGTCAGCTCCTCGATCCTGGTGCGCACGTGTTCGCGCAGCGCGGCGGTGACCTGCGGCACCGGGGCCGGCCAGCGCACGCTCACCACCAGGTCGAGGTACGCCCGGTCGCCGTCGACCTGCGCCGACGCTTTGGGCCGCCGGCTGAGGTCCGCCCTGGCGCCGAGGGTGTCGGCGCCCAGGTGGCCCAGCCCCCGCGTGGGGCAGCCGATGTCGGGCAGTTCGCTGGCGGCCTGCGCGGCCACCTTCGCGATCACGTCCTCTTCGATGTGTATCGTTCCGGCGGCGGAGGCTGCGTCGGCGAGCGGGAGGTCCCACGGCCGCGCGAGAACCTGGGTCATCGTGGGCTCCGGCGCTGCGGGCTGATGCTCTCGCCGAGCCGGCCGAGGTCGACCTCGCCGGCCAGGACCTTGGCGACCGCCCAACCGGCGAGTCCGCACAGTGCGACCACCAGCATCGGGCCGAATCCGGCGAACACCAGCACGATGCCGAGGACCAGCCCCACGGCGGTGCCGAACTTGGTCTGGTTCATCTTCTGCTCCCTCGCGTGCTGCTCAGCTCCCGATCGGCGGATACCTGTCGCGGGCGCCGAGGCCGGCGGGCACCGCAGGGGCGCCTGCCGGGGCGGGCCCGTACGGGTCGCCGAGCCCGGCGATCGTCACGTGCACCGCATGCCCGGCCGCCAGCGGCGCGACCGCCGCCCGCACCGCCGCCCCGGTCTCGTTGACGGGAATGCCCCAAGCCGCCCGGATGTGGACTTCGACGGTGTCGCCGACCACCCGCACCCCTCGTACGCGGCGGCCGGTGAGGTACGTCGCCACCTCCGGGAAGCCTCCCTCCAGGGCTTCCACGCCGGGGCAGGCGCGGGCGGCGGCCGCCACCGCGTCGACGTCGACGCCGTCGACCAGCGACAGCGACGTGGCCGCCGGGGCGTTCATCACTCGACCCGGGCGGGCGTGTGCTCCTGGCCGGTCTCCGGCAGGTGCACGTCGTCGACGTTCACGTTGACCTCGACGACTTCCAGGCCGGTCATCCGCTCGATCGACTGCTTGACGTTGCGCTGCACGCTGCGGCCGAGCTCGGCGATGCTGGCCCCGTAGTCGACGACGATGTCGAGGTCCACCGCTGCCTGCGTCTCGCCGACCTCCACGCCGACGCCCTGCGCGACGTTGGGCCCGGTGCTGCCGGGGATGCGCTCGCGGATCGCGCCGAACGCCCGGGCGGTGCCGGTGCCCATCGAGTAGACGCCCGCCACCTCCCGGCAGGCGATGCCCGCGATCTTCTGGACCACGCCCTGCGCCACGCTGATCTTGCCATTGTCGGTGACCAGGCGGTCGTTGCGCAGCTTCTCCTTGTCTCCGGCCGGCGTCGCCGGTGCCGGAGAACGTTCCACAGTTTGCGTCATGGCCAACTCCTCGATTCGGGGCGACTTCTCCTTCGTTCCCAGCCACGCCCCCTTTAGTCATGATTTGTGAGTTTTGTTCGCACCATCGGTACGGCGGCGGCAGCGCGCGGCGAGCGCCGACAGGCGAGCGGGTGGGCGCGCGGGCGCACCGCACGGTCACCCGGCTGAGAACCCGCACGCCAGGCGGCCCGGCCGTCGGTAGCCTGACCTCCATGCCCCCACGCCTCCCCCATCCCGACCCCGGCATCCCGGACACGAGAGGCCCCGGGCGGTACCTGTGGTGGCTGGTGCGCTGCCAGTGGCCGCGTGCCCTGCGCGGCAGCGTCGTGGCCACGGCGTGGATGATCGGGCTCGCCGTCCGGCCGTACCTGATCGCGCGGGCGATCGACGACGGGCTGCGCACCGGCGACACCCGCGCCCTGCTGTCCTGGGTCGCGGCGATCATCGCCGCCGGGGCCGTCGTGGCGTGGCTGGGCATCGTGCGGCACCGGACCATGACCTTCCTGCGCGAGGACGCGACCGCGCGCTCGTCGCAGGTGCTGCTGGGGCACGTCGCGCGGCTGGGCGCGGTGCTACCGCGACGGGTTCCCGCGGGCGAGATCGCGACGGTCTGCGGCACCGACATCTCGCAGGCGTCGTGGGCGCTGACCATGACCGGGCCCGGCGTCGGCGCGGTCCTGTCGTACGCGGTCGCGGCCGTCGTGCTCTGGGCGGTGGACCCGATGCTGGCCGTGTTCGTGCTGCTCGGGGTGCCCGTGGTCGCGCTGGCCGTGGGCCCGCTGCTCAACAGGCTGCAGGGCGTCGACACCGCCTACCGGCACGAGCTGGGGATCCTGACCGCCCGGGCCGGCGACATCGTGTCCGGGCTGCGGGTCCTGGCCGGGGTCGGCGGCCGCGACCTGTTCGCCCGCCGCTACGCCGCCCGGTCGCAGCGCCTGCTGCGCCAGGGCTACCGCGTCGGCGACATCATGAGCTGGGTGCAGGCGCTGACCGCGGGCGTCCCGGCCCTGTTCCTGGCCGCGGTCGTCTGGCTGTCGGCACGGATGGCGGCCGAGGGGCAGATCACCGTCGGCGAGCTGGTCGCCGTCTACGGGTACGTCGCCATCCTGTCGACGCCGGTCTGGTTCCTGCTCGAAGGTGGGTTCATGACGGTGCGCGGCGTCGTCGCCGCCCGCCGGATCATCGCCGTGCTGCGCATACAGCCCGACGACAGCCCTGGGGGCGCCGCTCCCGACGGGCCTGCCGGCCTGCACGACCCGCAGTCCGGGCTCACCGTCCCGGTGGGACGGATGATCGGCGTCGCCGCCGAGGACCCCGGGGACGCGATCGCGCTCGCCGACCGCCTCGGCCGGTACGCGCCCAGCGACGTGACCTGGGGCGGGCAGGCGATCGCCGGCCTCGACCCGGGCGCGGTCCGGGACCGGATCCTCGTCGCCGACCACGACTCGTACCTGTTCGCGGGCACGCTGCGCGAGCTGCTGCGCGCCGGCGGCGAGCACACCGATGCGCGGCTGGCCGCCGCGATCCACGCCGCCTCCGCCGACGACGTCGTCGAGTCGCTGCCCGGCGGGCTCGACGCGCCGGTCGAGGCCCGCGGCCGCAACCTGTCCGGCGGCCAGCGCCAGCGCGTCCGGCTCGCGCAGCACCTGCTCGCCGAGCCCGAGGTGCTGATCCTCATCGACCCGACCTCCGCCGTGGACTCGCACACCGAGGCCCGCATCGCCGACCGCCTGTACGAGCACCGCACCGGCCGTACCACCGTCGTGCTCGCCACCTCGCCGCTGCTGCTGGGCCGCACCGATGTGGTGGCGTACCTGCGCGCGGGGCGGGTCGCCGCCGTGGGCACGCACGAGGAGTTGCTGCACACCGAGCCCGGCTACCGGGCGCTGGTCGCCCGCGAGGCCGACGAACCCGAGACCGACGCCGCCGAAGTGGGGGCCCTGCGTTGACCGGCACCGCGACGACCACGACCTCGCCGACCGCGACCTCGACGAACACGCTGCCCGTCGCCGACCGGGCGACCGTGCGCAGGTCGCTGGCCGAGCTGGCCCGCGCCGAGCGGCGGTCGGTGGCGCTCGCGCTCGTGCTGCACGTCGCCGCGGCGGCAGCCGGGCTGGCCGCGCCGTGGCTGGTGGGCCGGATCATCGACCGGGTCACCGCGGGTGCGACCGCCGCCGAGGTGGACGAGCTGGCGCTGGTCATCGCGGCGTGCGTGGTGGCGCAGATCCTGCTGTGGCGCACCGCGCAGAACGTCAGCAATCGGCTCGGCGAGCGTGCCAACGCCCGGCTGCGGGAGGACTTCGTCGCGCGTACGCTGCGCCTGCCCATCTCGGTGGTGGAGCGGGCCGGCACCGGCGATCTGGCCACCCGCAGCTCGGTGGATGTGGCGACGGTCGGCAACACCGTGCGCCAGGTGGTGCCGATCGTGCTGATCTCGGTGATCCAGCTGCTGCTCATCGTGGCGGCCGTGTTCGCGCTGCACCCGCTGCTCGGCGTGGCCATCCTCGCCGGCGTCCCGACGACCGTCGCGGTGGCCCGCTGGTACCTGCGCCGCGCGCCGCAGGCGTACCTGGCCGAGGGCGAGGCGGCGTCGCAGCTGACCGAGTCGCTGACCGCGACCGCCGAGGGCGCCCGGACCGTGGAGGCGCTGCGGCTGGCCGGGCAGCGGGTCCGGGTCGGCAACGCCCGGGTCGAGCGGCAGTGGACGACCCGGCGGACGACGCTGGCCCTGCGCACCGTCTTCTTCCCCGTCGTGGAGACCGGCTACGCGCTGCCCGCGGCGGCGATGCTGCTGGCGGGCGGGGCCTTCCTCGCCAACGGCTGGCTCACCCTGGGCGCGGTCGTCGCCGCCGCCCTCTACTCCCAGCAGGCGATCGCGCCGCTCGACCACATCATGATGTTCATGGAGCAGGCGCAGCGCGGCTCCGCGTCGCTGGCCCGCGTGCTGGGCATCGGCCTGGTCCCGCCGGAGCCGCGCGGCGTCTCCTGCGCCCCGCGGGGGCAGCAGCTGCTGGTACGCGGCGCGCGGTTCTCCTACGCCGGCGGCCACGACGTGCTGCACGGCATCGACCTGGAGATCTGCCCCGGCGAGCGGCTGGCCGTCGTCGGGCCGTCCGGCGCGGGCAAGTCGACGCTGGCCCGCCTGCTGGCCGGGATCGACGCGCCGCGCGAGGGCGTGGTCAGCATCGGCGGCATCGCGGTGACCGATCTCGACCCGGCCGAACGCCGCCGCCGCATCGCGCTGGTCACCCAGGAGCACCACGTGTTCATCGGGACGCTGCGCGACAACCTGGCCTTCGCCGCGCCCGGCGCCGGCGACGACGACATGCGCGCCGCGCTCGCGGCGGTGGGCGCCGACTGGTACGCAGCCCTGCCCGACGGGCTCGACACCGAGCTCGGCGACGGCGCGCGGCAGCTGAACCCGGCCGACGCGCAGCAGCTGGCGCTGGCACGGCTGGTCCTGGCCGACCCGCACACGCTGATCCTGGACGAGGCGACGGCCGCGCTGGACCCGACGACGGCGCGGCGCACCGAGCGCTCGCTGGGCGCCGTCCTGGAGGGACGGACGGTGATCGCGATCGCGCACCGCCTCTACACCGCGCACGACGCCGACCGGGTGGCGGTGCTGGAGAACGGCCGGATCAGCGAGCTGGGCAGCCATGACGAGCTGGTCCGCGCCGGTGGCGCGTACGCGGCGCTGTGGCGCTCCTGGCACGGCGACAAGGCCTGAGCGGGCGTAGCAGTCGAGATTTCGCAACAATATCGACACTTCCCAATAAGTGGAATTCCTATTTCCCCCGTAGGAGATGTCGGATAACGTCGTCGGCATGACCAGCACGCAGACCCCGCTCGACGGCACCGCGGTCGCGGTGTCGCGGGGATGCTGTCGTGGCTGGACCTCCGCCTGCGGCTGCTGCTGAGCGGCGCACCCCTCCGCCACCCCACCGCGACGATGCCGGCTCCACCCGGCAGCCGCTTCCGTGACCGAACCAACGGCCGCCCGACGCGCCGCGACCACGCACACCCGCGTGGCGCTCACCCGTCGTCCTCGCCAGGAGGCACGTCATGACCGTCATCGCCCGACCGCCCACGCCGATCGACTCCGACGCCTTCCGCTCCCTGCTGCGCCGCCAGGCCGCGACGGTCACGGTGATCACCGCCGCCGGCGACCCGCCCGCGGGGTTCACCGCGACCTCCTTCACCTCGGTGTCGCTGCACCCGCCGCTCGTCTCCTTCTGCCTGGCCACCTCATCGTCGAGCTGGCCGACCGTCGCCCGCGCGGAGCACGTCGCGGTGCACCTGCTCGGCGAGGGCCAGCACGACGTCGCGCGGACCTTCGCCACCAGCGGCATCGACCGCTTCGCCGCGCACCCCGGCTGGGAGTACGGCCCGCACGGCGTGCCGCTGCTGCACGGCCCGGTCGCCTGGCTGCTGTGCCGGGTGACCGAGCGGGTGACCGCCGGCGACCACACGATCGTGCTCGCCGAGCCGCTGACCGGCCACCACGGCGAGGACCCGCCCCTGCTCTACCACCTGGGCCGCTACACCTCCCTGCGCCCTTCCACCGAGGAGTGACCGATGAACCAGCCATTCACCATGGGCCGCCGCGCGCTGCTGTCCGCCGGCCTAGGCGCACTGGCGCTGGGCCTGACCGCGTGCGCCGGTGACGACCCACCGGACGCGACGGTCGCGCTCGACACGCCGCTGGCCGAGTCCGTGCCGAGCGGCACGAGGCTCGTCATCGGCGACAAGGAGCACCAGAAGGCGATCGAGTTCTCCGGCGAGGCGAAGAAGCTGACCTTCGAGGTGGAGTGGGCCAACCTCAGCGGCGGCCCGCAGACCCTCGAGGCGTTCCGCGCCCGCGCCCTCGACCTCGGCTCGGTCGCCGACATCCCGCCGATCCACTCCCACTGGACCGGCATCCCCACCCGGATCGTCGCCTCCAAGTTCCGCCAGGACCCGCTCGAGCACGCCATCTACCGGCTCGGCATCGCCCCCGGCGTCGCGGTCGCGTCGCTGGCCGACCTGCGCGGCAAGAAGGTCGCCTACAGCCCGGGGCAGGCGCAGGGCGCGCTGGTGCTGCGGGTGCTGCGCAAGGCCGGGCTGAGCAAGCAGGACGTGCAGCTGATCGAGCTGCCGAGCACCGGCGACGTCTACGCCAACGCGCTGGCCAGCCGCCAGGTCGAGGTCGCCCCGATCGGCGGTGTGCAGGTCAAGCGGTACGAGGGCAAGTACGGCAAGGACGGCGCCACCACGATCGCGCACGGCCTGCGCGACGACCCCGGCCACCTCTACGCGCCGATCACCGTGCTGGCCGACCCGGCCAAGGCGGCCGCGATCCGGCAGTACGTCCAGGTGTGGGCGCGGGCCTGGCGCTGGCGCGAGGCCAACCCCGACGAGTGGATCGACCGGTACTACGTCAAGGACCAGGGCCTGACCGCCGAGGACGGGCGCTGGATCGTCGCCAACGCGGGCGTCGCCGACATCCCGCCGAGCTGGGCCGACGCCATCTCCCGGCATCAGGAGACCATCGACCTGCTGGCCGAGGAGACCGGGAACAAGCCGCTCAAGGCCGAGGACCTCTACGACCGGCGGTACGAGACCGTCGCCGCCGACGCGCTCGCCGCCGGAGGTGCCTGATGACCGCGTCCGTGCTCACCCGGCCGCGGGCCACCGCGGCGACCCTGCCCGCCCGCAGGCAGCGGCGCCGCCTCGGACCGGGCCGCCCCATCCCGTTCGCGGCGGCGATCGGCCCGCTGCTGCTGCTGGCGCTGTGGGCGATCGGCTCGGCGGCCGGCTGGCTCGACTCGCGTACCCTCTCGGCGCCCTGGACCGTGGTGACCACCGCAGGCGACCTGATCGCCAGCGGCCGCCTGCAGGAGAACCTCGCCGTCTCGGCGCAGCGGGCAGCACTCGGGCTGTCCATCGGGACCGTCATCGGCACCGTGCTCGCGCTGATCTCGGGGCTGAGCCGGTGGGGCGAGGCGATCGTCGACGGCCCGGTCCAGATCAAGCGGGCCATCCCGGGCGTGGCGCTGATCCCGCTGCTGGTGCTGTGGCTGGGCATCGACGAGCAGATGAAGGTCATCACCATCGTGCTGGGCGTGTTCGTGCCCGTCTACATCCACACCCACAACGGGCTGCGCAGCATCGACAGCCGGTACGTCGAGCTGGGCGAGTCGCTGCGGCTGCGCCCGGCGGTGTTCCTGCGCCGGATCGTGCTGCCCGGGGCGCTGCCCGGCTTCCTGCTGGGGATGCGGTTCGCGGTGGTGGGCGCGTGGCTGTCGCTGGTCGTCGTCGAGCAGATCAACTCGACCAGCGGCATCGGTTACATGATGGAGCTGGCCCGCACCTACGGCCAGACCGACATCATCATCGTCGGCCTGGTGCTGTACGGGCTGCTCGGGCTGCTGTCCGACGGCGCCGTCCGGCTCGCGCAGAGGAAGGCGCTGTCATGGCGACGCACGCTGGCGGACTGACCGGCACCCGCACCGTGACCGTCCGGGGGCTGCGCCGCGGCTTCGGCGCCCGGACCGTGCTGGACGGCCTCGACCTGCACATCGGACCGGGCGAGTTCGTCGCCCTGCTGGGCCGCAGCGGCTCGGGCAAGAGCACCCTGCTGCGCGCGCTGGCCGGCTTGGACCGCGACGTCGCGGGCTCCGGCCTGATCGACGTGCCGGAGCGGTCCTCGGTCGTCTTCCAGGACGCCCGGCTGCTGCCCTGGCAGCGGGTCCTGGACAACGTCGTGCTCGGCCTGGACGGGCCCGACGCCCGGCAGCGCGGCCGTGCCGCGCTGGCCGAGGTCGGGCTGGCCGGGCGGGAACGGGCCTGGCCCAACGAGCTCTCCGGCGGCGAGCAGCAGCGGGTCGCGCTGGCCCGGGCCCTGGTGTCCGAGCCGGACCTGCTGCTGGCCGACGAGCCGTTCGGCGCGCTGGACGCGCTGACCCGGCTGCGCATGCACGAACTGCTGCGCGAGCTGTGCGCCCGGCACCGGCCCGCCGTCCTGCTCGTCACGCACGACGTCGACGAGGCCGTGAAGCTGGCCGACCGGGTGCTGCTGATCGACTCCGGCCGGCTCACCGTCGACGTGAGCATCGACCTGCCCGCGCCGCGCTCGCACCGGCAGCCGCAGTTCCTGGCGTACCGGGAGTCGCTGCTGCGCTCGCTGGGCCTGGACCAGACGGAGGGATGACCATGCTGCACCTCAACGCGTTCCTGATGGGCGTCGGCCACCACGAGGCGGCCTGGCGGCTGCCGGAGAGCGACCCGTTCGCGCAGACCGACGTCGAGCACTTCAAGCGCCTGGCCCGCATCGCCGAGCGCGGCAAGCTCGACTCGCTGTTCCTGGCCGACAGCCCGGTGCTGTGGAACAGCATCGGCCGGCGGCCGTCCGGCACGCTGGAGCCGACCGTGCTGCTCACCGCGCTGGCCGGGGCGACCGAGCACATCGGCCTGATCGCGACCGCGTCGACGACGTACAACGAGCCGTTCAACCTGGCCCGGCGGTTCGCGTCGCTGGACCACATCAGCGGCGGCCGGGCCGGGTGGAACATCGTGACCACGGCCGGCGTGGACGCGGCCCGCAACTTCAACCTCGACGAGCTGCCCGCCCACCGGGACCGGTACGAGCGGGCGGCCGAGTTCGTCGAGGTGTCGCTGAAGCTGTGGGACAGCTGGGACGACGCCGCGCCGCTGGGCGACAAGGACGCCGGGCGGTGGGGCGACGACAGCCTGCTCTACCCGCCGGCGCACGCCGGGCGGCACTTCCGGGTCGCCGGGCCGCTCAACGTGCCGCGCCCGCCGCAGGGCCACCCGCTGCTGGTGCAGGCCGGGTCGTCCGAGGACGGCAAGGAGCTGGCCGCCCGGTACGCCGAGGCGGTGTTCACCGCCCAGCAGACCCTCGCCGAGGCGCAGGCGTTCTACCGCGACCTCAAGCAGCGCACGGCGCAGGCCGGCCGCGACCCGGACACCATCAAGATCCTGCCGGGCATCGTGCCCGCGATCGGGTCCACCGAGGCCGAGGCCCTGGCGCTGGAGGCCGAGCTGGACCGCCTGATCAAGCCCGAGTACGCCCGCAAGCAGCTCGCCACCACGCTGCGGGTCGCCCCCGAGGATCTCGACCTGGACCGGGAGCTGCCCGCCGACCTGCCCGACGAGGACGAGATCGAGGGCGCCAAGAGCCGGTACACGCTGATCGTCACGCTGGCGCGGCGGGAGCGGCTGACCGTGCGCCAGCTGATCGGCCGGCTCGGCGGCGGGCGCGGGCACCGCACCTTCGCGGGCACGCCGGAGCAGGTCGCCGACGCCATCGAGGAGTGGTACCGCAGCGGCGCCGCCGACGGGTTCAACATCATGCCGCCGGTGCTGCCGTCGGGGCTGGAGACGTTCGTCGCGCACGTGGTGCCGATCCTGCAGCGCCGGGGGCTGTTCCGCACCGAGTACACGGGGGCCACCCTGCGCGAGCACTACGGCCTGCCCCGCCCGGCGAACCGCTTCGCGCGGCAGCCCGCCACCGTCTGATCCCCACAGAGAGGAACACCATGGTCGACTACCGGCCCTTCGGCCGCACCGGCGTGCAGATCAGCACGCTGACGCTCGGTGCGATGAACTTCGGACAGCGGGGCAACCCGGACCACGACGACAGCATCCGGATCATCCACCGGGCCCTCGACGAGGGCATCAACGCCATCGACACCGCCGACGTCTACTCCGCGGGCGAGTCGGAGGAGATCGTCGGCAAGGCCCTGCAGGGGCGGCGCGACGACGTCTTCCTGGCCACCAAGTTCCACCACCAGGTCGGCGACAACCCGCACCACCGGGGCAACTCCCGCCGCTGGATCTTCCAGGCGGTGGAGAACAGCCTGCGCCGGCTGGGCACCGACTGGATCGACCTCTACCAGGTGCACCGGCCCGAGCCCGGCACCGACCTCGACGAGACCCTCGGCGCGCTGACCGACCTGGTCCGCCAGGGCAAGGTCCGCTACTTCGGCACGTCCACGTTCGGGCCGTCGGACATCGTGGAGAGCCAGTGGATCGCGCAGCAGCGGGGCCGGGAGCGGCCGGTCAGCGAGCAGCCGCCGTACTCGATCCTGGCCCGCGGCGTCGAACGTGAGGTGCTGCCGGTGGCGCAGCGGTACGGGCTGGCGGTGATCCCGTGGAGCCCGCTGGCCGGCGGCTGGCTGTCCGGCCGCTACCACTCCGGGCTCACCACGCCGATCTCCATCCGCGCCGGGCGGATGCCGGCCCGGTACGACCCGTCCGTGCCCGCCAACGCCGCCAAGCTGGCCGTCATCGACGAGCTGAACGCGCTGGCCGAGCAGGCCGGGCTGTCGGTGATCCACCTGGCGATCGCGTTCGTCCTGCAGCACCCGGCGGTCACCTCGGCGATCATCGGGCCGCGCACGCTGGCGCACCTGGAGTCGCAGCTGGGCGCGGCGAAGGTGACGCTGTCGGCGGACGTGCTGGACCGCATCGACGCGATCGTCCCGCCCGGCACGACGCTCAACCCAGCCGACGCCGGATACCACCCGCCGTCGCTGACCGATCCGGCGCAGCGCCGCCGCGGCGGGGCGGCCCCGGCCGCGGCGGGCGGGGCCCGGTGAGCGCCGCGGACGTCGTGGTGCTGGTCGGCAACCCGCGGGCCGGCTCACGCACCCGGGAGCTGGCCGAGGCCGTGGCCGGGGCGCTGCCGGCCCGGCTGGGCACCCCACCGGACGGCGTGCGGGTGCTGGAGCTGGCCGAGATCGTCGGCGTGTCCTTCGGGCCGGAGCCGGCCTACGGCGCGAAGGCGGGACCGGATCCGTTCGCCACCGTGCGGTCGGCCCGGCTGCTGATCGTCGCGACGCCGGCGTACAAGGGCAGCTACACGGGGCTGCTGAAGCTGTTCCTGGACCAGTTCGGGCACCGGCAGCTCGACGGCGTCACCGCCGTGCCGGTGGCCGTGGCCGCCTCGCCGGAGCACGCCGACGCGGCCGCTGCCGCCCTGGGCGGCGTACTCGTCGAGCTGGGTGCGCGGGTGGTGGCACCGCTGGCGGTGCTGGAGTCGCGGCTGGCCGACCGGGCGGAGATCGCCGCGCGGTGGGCGGCCGCGCACGCGGGCGCGATCGCGCACCCCGTGGCGGCGCTGTGACGTCCTGAGCAGCGCCGTGCCGTGTCGCGCCCCTGACCGCGACACGGCACGGCGTCCCGCCCGCCTCCGCCGGGCCCGCCGTCGCACCGCCGCCCCCGTCCGAACATCGCCCGGTCCAGCAGAAAGGCCAGCTGATGAGCAGCGAGTTCCTCTGGTACATCCCCAACCAGGCCCGCCCCGGCCACCGCGGCGACGACGCCGGAGACGACCACAACAGCCTGCCTACCCTCACCGCCCAGGCGAAGGCCCTGGAGGAGCACGGGTGGGGCGGCGCGCTGCTGGGGACCGGCTGGGGGCGGCCGGACACCTTCACGGTCGCCGCGGCGCTGGCCGCGCAGACGACCACGTTCCAGCCGCTGATCGCGATCCGGCCCGGCTACTGGCGGCCGGCCAACTTCGCCTCCGCCGCCGCCACCCTGGACCACCTGTCCGGCGGCCGGGTGCTGGTCAACATCGTGTCGGGAAAGGACAACCTGGCCGCGTACGGCGACAGCGAGGGCGACCAGGCCCACCGCTACGCCCGCACCAGGGAGTTCATCCGGATCGTGCGCCGGCTGTGGACCGAGCACGACGTCACCCACCACGGCGAGCACTTCAGCGTCACCGGCGCGACCGTCGTGCCGCGCCCGGTCGTGCGCGGCGAGCGCAGACACCCGCGGCTGTACTTCGGCGGCGCGTCGGAGGCCGCCGAGCAGGTCGCCGCCACCGAGGCCGACGTGCAGCTGTTCTGGGGCGAGCCGCTCGACGGCGTACGCGAGCGGATCGAGCGGCTGCGGCGGCTCAGCCAGACGCTGGGGCGCGAGCACGCGCCGCTGGAGTTCGGGCTGCGCGTCACCACGCTGGTGCGCGACACCACCGAGCAGGCCTGGGCCGACGCCGAGGCGAAGGTCGCGAAGATGGCGCAGGCCAACGACGCGCTCGCCCGCGACGTGCGCCGGCATGCGGCGGTCGGCCAGCGGCGGCTGCTCGACCTCGCCGCGCGCGGGGAGGTGCTCGACGACAACCTCTACACCACGCCCGGCAAGTTCGGCGGCGGCGGCGCGGGCACCACCTGGCTCGTCGGGTCGGCCGCCGACGTGGCGCGCTCGCTGCGCAGGTACCAGCAGCTCGGGGTCACCCACTTCGTGCTGTCCGACACGCCCTACCTGCCGGAGATCAGGCGCCAGGGCGAGCAGTTGCTGCCCCTGCTGCGGCAGGAGGCGTCCACCGCGGCCGCCGTCCCGGCGTGAAGGCCGGCGCGGGTGCGCCGGCGCGGGCGGCGGTCACTCCACCGGGGGCAGGGTGATGCGCAGGATCCGGGTCACGGTGCCGTCGGTGCCGGTGGTCCACAGCGTGCCGCCCGCGCCGGGCACGGCCGTGTGCAACTGGCCGTAGGCGCCCGCCAGCAGCGCCCGCACGTCGGCGAACGCGTCGCCGTCGAGCGCGACCCGGTGGAGCCGGGTGCTGCCCGCGCAGGCGATGTAGACGACGTCGCGCACGAAGGCCAGGCCGCCGCAGCCGTGGTCGCCCGCCCAGAACATGTGCCGGGGCGCGACGAATCCCGGCGTCTCGCAGCCGCCGCCGGACTTCGACTCGGTGCCCTCGCACGCGGGCCAGCCGTAGTTGCCGCCCTTGACGATCAGGTTGGTCTCGTCGACGACGTCGCCGCCGGACTCCTGCATCCACAGCCTGCCCCGGCTGTCGAAGGCGAGGCCCTGCGGGTTGCGGTGGCCCAGGCTCCAGATGTATCCACCGAACGGGTTGCCCGACGGGACGGTGCCGTCGGCGTTGAACCGCAGCACCTTCCCGGCGAGGCTGGCCTGGTTCTGGGCCGCGCGCGCGTTGCCGGCGTCACCGGTGGCGGCGTAGAGCCTGCCGTCGGGCCCGAACCGCAGCCGCCCGCCGTTGTTGCCCTTGCCCCGCGGGATGCCGACGACCAGCGACTGCATCGACCCGCCGTCCAGCCCGCCGCCGCCCAGGCGCAGCCGGACGATCCGGTTGTCGGTCGCCGTCGACTGGAAGACGTACACCCAGCGGTCCCTGGCGAAGGTGCGCGCGACGGCGATGTCCAGCACGCCGCCGCCCTCACCGGAGCCGGCCGTGCCCGGCACCGCACCGACCGGGGTGGCCTTGCCGGTGCGCGGATCGAGCCGGACGACGTCGCGCGTGTCCCGCCGGCTGTAGAGCACCGTGCCGTCGGGCAGCTCCACCAGCCCGGACACGACCCCGGTGTCCTCGGCCACCACGGTGACCGCGCACAGCAGCGTGCACGACGAGCCCGCGGTCACCTCGACGCCGCCGCCGCGCCCCGACGCGTTGCCCTGCTCGTCGCGGGCGCTGACCTGGTAGCGGTGCCGGCTGTCGGCGGGCACCCCGAAGTCGATGAAGGTGAACTGCTCGCCGCCCGTGCCGGCGAGGGTGCCGACCCGCGTTCCGTCCCGGAACACGTCGTACGCCGCGACGCCGACGTCGTCCTTGGCGGCGTCCCAGGTCATGGTGACGGTCGTGCCGTCGGCGGTGGCCTTGACGTTGCCGGGCGAGGCGGGCGCCTTGGCGTCCGCGCCGCACGCCGGCGGCGTCACCGCGACCGTCGCGCTGGCCGGCGACACGTTGCCGGCCTCGTCGCGGGCGCTCACGTGGAGCTTCCAGTCGCCGCCGGCCGCCACGTCGACGACCACGGACCGCGCGTCGCGGCCGGCGCTGGCGACCACCCGGCCGTCGCGGTGGACGTCATACCCGGCGACCTCCCGGTCGTCCGACGACTCGGCCCAGCTCAGCGAGATCGACTTGCAGGTCGTCTCGCCGACGCTCAGCGCCCCGGGCGAGGTGGGCGCAGACGTGTCCGGCGGCGGCTCCGGCCACCGCAGCACCAGGACGACCAGACCCGCGACCGCGACGAACAGCAGGCCGCTGAGCAGCCGGGAACCGCGGGAACCCTCGGCGACCGGGGTCGGAGCGACGGGCGTCATTGCGGAAATTTAGCGAGGCGGGCGGCTCCAGCACCAGCCCCCATCCGGCCGGAGCGCCCGGAGCCCTCGTCACAGCCGCGACGCCAGGGCACCCGGGCGGTGCCGACCGGTGCCCCGGCGGGAAAGCCGCCGCCCGGACGGACGCCGAAGCCGTCACCCGCTATCGTCAGGGGCCCATGCGCGGCACATCGCCGGCAGACCAGGTGTGTATCAGCCAGGCCGCAACGATGGACCCGCATGGACACACCACATGTCTACCGGGGGGCGCGGCACATGCATCCTGAGCACCGAGACGAGTTCCAGCTGCGAAACCTGGACTTCCTCGGCGACCCGCAGCAGTTGCGCGCGGCGGCGCTGGCCGACCTGCAGAAGGTCGGCGGGCGCGGCTACCAGGCTCCGCGCTACGAGGAGGCCGCGGACGGCACCGGCTCGGTGCTGGTCGCGGTGGACCAGCGGGGTGACGTCGTGGACGTCAACATCCGGTCGGACTGGCGCCAGGAGCTGATCCCGCAGAGCCTCGGCCCGGCCCTGCTGGAGGCCCACCGCAACGCCAGCACCGCGATGGTGAACGCCCTGGCCCTGGCCTCGCTCGCGGAGCAGGAGCGCCGGGCCGCCGAGGGCGGCGACGAGCCCGCGCCGCCGCGGCGGCTGCCGGAGGCGCCCGAACCGGGTATCGCGGAGATCTGGCGCATGCTGTCCAATGTGGAAGACATGATGTACCGCGCCGACAAGCTGTCGCGGCAGGCACCCGCCGACGGGACCCACACCGTCCACAGCCCGTTCGGGCACTTCCGGGGCACCTGCCGGGGCCGTTCGCTGACCAGCATCACCGCTGACGTGATGCTCGTCGAGCAGGCCGACAGCGCGCAGCTGCGGTCGGCGGCACTGGAGCTGTTCCAGCAGGCACAGGACACGACGGGGAGGGAGAACCTGTGACAGACCCGACGACGACCAAGGTCATCACGGACAACGTCCGTGAGGAGGCCGGCAAGTGGCGCGAGCTGTCGGACGACATGGGGGCGGTGAAGAGCAACCCGGTGGGCAACCAGGGCCTCATGCTGGGCCCGACCGCGTTCTTCATCGGCCCCACGGAGCTGGTCGCCACCGCGGCGCACTCCAGCGCCTACCAGACCTACTACGAGCACGTGCAGAAGCTCGTCGCCGGAGCGGTCACCGAGTGGGAGCAGCTCGGCGGCGCGCTGGACCGGATCGCGGCCGAGTTCGACCGCACCGACCAGACGGAGAAGGCGGATCTCGAGAAGATCTACACCCAGCCCTGATCCCGGGAAGGAATGCACCCCAGATGACCAGCCCAGCCGAGCCCCAGGGCAGCGCGTTCGAGCACACGAGCGCCATCGAGAAGGCCGTCGACCAGATCCGGGAGAACCTCACCAAGATCGTCGACAAGGCCAACTCCGCGATCGACCACGCCGACAGCAACTGGTTCCTGCTGTCGCCGGCGGTGAAGCTCTGGATCCACCACAGCATCAACGAGTTCAAGGAAGCACTCGACAAGATCCTCAAGTACGGCAGCGAGGTGCTCGCCCACTACACGCCGGTGATCTCGCTGGTGAACATCAGCTTCCACTGGCTGGACGCGGTGAAGAAGCCCGTCTCCAACCTCAGCCCGGTGGTCGCCCAGTACGCCAACCGCAACCTGGCCTACTGGGAGGGCGGCACGGCCGGCTACTACAACGACAAGGTCGTGCCCCCGCAGAAGGACGCCGTCGACGCCCTGGCCGCCAAGGCCGGCTTCATCAGCGAGTGGCTGTACGGCATCGCGATGGCCAACGTCACGTTCGTGACCGAGCTGTCGACGGTGCTCGGCCGGATCCTCGGTGAGATCACGACCGCCGCGATCGAGGCGGCCACGATCATCGACATCCCGTGGGCCATCGACCGGCTCGCCTCGGCGGTGGGCGCCATCGTGGAGACCGCGGTCAACACGATGCTCAGCATCGTCAAGCGCATCGTCGAGGCCGGCGAGAACGTGCGCAAGACCGTCAGCGACCGCGTCGACTACGGCAAGTTCCCCGACGGGGCGTGGCCGCAGGCCGTCACCGGCTGATCGAGGCCCGCACGTGCAGGGCGCCGCGCTCCACGCGCGGCGCCCTTCGCGTCTCCTGCTAGCGCCAGGCGCGGGCGACGGTCCCGTGCACCTGCTCGGCGACCGCCTTCACCAGCGGCGCGAGCTTCTCCTTCGGCGTGTACTCGTCGCCGCCGACGGCCAGCCACACCGAGACGTGCAGGTTGCCGCTGACCCCGTGCACCAGGTACTCCGAGTGCCGGTAGCCCTGCGTGGTGTCCAGCGTGCGGCCCGCGCCCTGCTCCCACGGCCCGGCGACCGCGCCGTCGGCCTTCATCGCGTCCTGCTCCACCGCCCGGTAGATCGCGTCCGCCGCGTCCGCCGACGCCGCCGGGATCGCCTCCACGGTCAGCCGCGCCGTGTGGCCGCCTGCCGTCTTCATCTCGTGCAGGCACGCCTCACCCTCGCCCTTGCGGTGCCCGGCTGGGGCGGTGCGGCGCTCGTCCTGCACCGTGAGCTTCAGGCCCGCCAGCGGCGCGAGGTCCGTCGCCGCGCACAGGTCCAGATCGGAGTAGCGGTAGGCGGCAGCGGCCGCCGAGGGCGACGCCGCCGCGGCCGACGGTGTGGCGGCGGCGGTGCTCGCCCCCGGCGTCGGCGTGCCGCCCGCGCACGCGGCCAGCGACAGGGCGGTCAGGGCGAGGGGCACCAGGCGCAGCGAGGTCATCGCCCGAACCTACCGTCGGATACGGTGGACCGCATGCCCGGCATCGAGACCGCAGAGATGATCGCCCAGCAACGCTTCGTCACCGCCCGAGCGCTGCTGGAGGGCCGCGCGGACCTCCGCTCGTACCCGCACCGCTACCTGGCGGTCCACTCGCACATCAACGTCATGGGCGAGCGGGTGCAGTCGCTGCTGGCCGCGGTCGAGATGGTCGAGCAGTGGGGCTGGGAGCTCGTCTCGATGGTGGAGAACGAGCGGCACGTCTACGCCGTCATGCGGCGCACCACCTACCGGCCCGCGGGCGTCCCGCAGGCCGGCTGAGCAACGTTCAGACCTCGACGGTGTAGTTCAGTTTCAGCTCGTCGCCGTGCCGGCCGCGGATCCCCCAGTTGTGGCGCGGGGTCTCGAAGATCGTGATCTCGACGTCCTGCGGCGCGATGCCGCAGCCGCTCTCCAGCCGGGCGAACAGCTCCCGGACGAAGCGCTTGCGGGTGTCCACGGTGCGGCCTTCGAACATCGACACCTCGATGACGGTGTAGCGCTCGCTGCGGTCCGCCGGATACAGGAAGTCCTCCGGGTCGAGCCTGAGGAAGCGGTGGAACCGCTTCTCCGGCGGCAGCCCGAGCACCTCGACGGCACAGCCGTGGATCACGTCCGAGATCGGCCCGCGCATCTCGTCGAGATGCGCCCTGAGCCCGTAGACCTTCACCTGCGCCACTACCGCTCCCCTCCGACGGCGAACCGCGGACCAGCTTATGTCCGCGCGTCGCTCAGGACGGCGTGCCTTCCGCGCGAACGCCCGCCTCCACCGCACCCGGCTGCGACGGGGCAGGCGGAGCCGGTTCCCCGGCGGGCACCGGGTCGCGCCGCATCGCGCGTACGACGAAGCCGAGGGCGATCAGCGCGTACAGCGGATACCCCACCTCGCGCAGGTCGAGCGAGTCGCCGATGTGCCACGCGAGCGGGTCGAGGCCGAAGTCGTAGTTGATCAGTGCGAACAGCATCCACAGCGGCGCGTACGCCCGGTCGAGCGTCTCGGCGGGATCGACGCCGGCCCCGGTCGACGGCATCAGCTGCACGATCACCGCGATGTCGGCCACGGCGACCGCCGCGAGCACCCCGAAGATCCATGCCATGCGGACGAGGCCGCGGCGGGCCAGCAGCGCGGCGACGACGAGCGCGACCGCCAGGCCCGCGAGCCAGGCCAGGCCCCCTTCCCGCTTGCCGAACCCCTCGCCGAGCTGCAGGAACGCGAACACCCCGGCCGGGACCAGCGCCGCGACGACCGTCCACCAGCCGCGCACCCGCAGCAGCCCCGCGATCCGGTACGCCGCGACGGCCGCCAGTACGGTGACGATCACCGCCACCAGCAGGTACCCGTAGTCCACGGACGCGTTGTCGATCACGTTGTTGCCGGTGACGCTCAGCCCCAGCACGAACGCGATCACGCCCAGCACCAGCAGCGCCGCGCACACCACCGGGGTGAGGACGATCCCCGCGGTCCTTCTCCACCTGACGTCGGCCATGCCGCATGGTGCCACACCGGCCGGCTCTCCGGTGCCCCCCGGAGCTCCGCCCGGCCGCCGCTCAAAGGCTGACGCAGTCTATCGACACGCACCCGCATCTATCGCCTGTGATCGATATTGCGGCCCCGTGCGACTCTGGGATCCGTCCACCGCAGGAAGGTGCTCATTGTCTGTCGTGCTCGATCAGATCCCGGCGCTGCTCGGCGTGGTCGTCGGCGTAGGCGCCTCGTACCTGGCCACCAGCCTCGGCGATCGAAGGCGCGCTCACCGGGAGCAGGCCGCCAAGCTTGATCACACCCGTCAAGAGGCGTACGCGGCCTATGGTCGTGCGGTCAAGGACTACGTGGTGTTGTCAGCGCGGATCGTGGCCAGTCGTGGCGTCGGCAACGGCCGTGAGCAACCACTGGATCCCGCGATAGGCCTGCCGCAGCTCGCCGAACTCGAGGCGACCCGCACAGCCGTATGGGAGATGGTGCTCCTGCTCGGTGATACGGAGACCATCGCGGCCGCGCGCGAGTGGCATCGCTGCGCCTGGTACCTCGAATGGTTCGCTCGTGGCGAGGTTGCCGGAGATCAGGAATGGGATCAGGCACGCGCCGAGGCTTCTGCAGCTCGCGACCGCTTCTACGCGTGCGCGCGGCGGAGCCTCCACGTGCTGGATCCGCTGCCGGAGCCGCTGCCCGCCCCGGCGTGGATGCTGCCGCGCTCCGAGCCGCTCTGAAGACTCGGCGAGCAGCCCATCCGGTCTATCCGCCTGTCCGAAAGTCCGGATCACCGGAACCTGGTGGCACGGCCGTCGATTCATCCACCGGTAGGCTGGGCTTCCCTCGATCTGGTGTCGTATGCCTTCCCGACCTGCTAAGTTGACGGCGCTCAGCGGGTTCTGCCGCGACGACAGCCGAGAAGCGAGGTGACGGGCTGTGGACGCGACACTCGCAGGCCCGCAGGTGGAAGTGACCGATCGGGCGCCGAAGACGGTGATGGCCGGGGCCCGCCGGCCGGCCGCCCACGCCGCCGTGTACGCCTTCGTGCTCGTGCCGTTCCTCGCGCTGGCCGCCGCCGTCCCGTTCGCCTGGGGCTGGGGCCTGACCTGGACCGACATCATCCTGACGGCGGTCCTCTACACGATGACCTGCCTGGGCACCACAGTCGGCTTCCACCGCTACTTCACCCACGGCGCGTTCAAGGCGGGCCGCGCCATGCGGGTCGCGCTCGCCGTCGCGGGCAGCCTCGCCGTGCAGGGGCCGGTCCTGCACTGGGTCGCCGACCACCGGCGCCACCACGCGTTCAGCGACCGCGAGGGCGACCCGCACTCGCCGTGGGCGTATGGCACGTCGCCGGCCGCGCTGGCGCGCGGCTTCTGGCACGCGCACCTGGGCTGGGTGCTGGACCCGAACCTGACGAACCAGGAGCGGTTCGTGCCCGACCTGCTCGCCGACCGCGACATCCGGTTGGTGCACAAGCTGTTCGGGCCGCTCACCATCGTGACGCTGGCCGCGCCCGCGCTGGTCGGGGGCCTGGTCACCTGGTCGTGGTGGGGTGCGGTGACCGCGTTCTTCTGGGCGGGCCTGGTCCGGGTCGCGCTGCTGCACCACGTGACCTGGTCGGTCAACTCGGTGTGCCACATCTTCGGCGAGCGGCCGTTCACGACCCGCGACCGGTCGGCCAACTTCTGGCCGCTGGCCATCCTGAGCATGGGCGAGTCGTGGCACAACCTGCACCACGCCGACCCGACCTGCGCCCGGCACGGGGTGCGCCGCGGCGAGATCGACGTCTCGGCGCGGCTGATCTGGGTGTTCGAGAAGCTGGGCTGGGTGCACAGTGTGCGCTGGCCGACCCCGGAGCGCCTCGCCCGGCTGACCGCGTCCGACTGAGTTCCCGCTAGGGCCGCGGCACGGGGGCGAGGCCGAGGTCGGCGAGCGCGGCCGTGCCGCGTACGGCGTGGTCGCCGCCTGCCAGCACGAGGCTGCGGGCTGCCTGGTAGCGGCAGCCCGCGGCACCGAACGCGTCCGCCGTGGCGAGCAGCGCCGCCCGGTCGTCGTCGAGCAGGGCCTGGGCGCGGGCCACGATCGCCTCGGCGACGGGGTTACCGGCCACGACGGTGCGGGCTTCGGTCACCCGGGCGGCGGCGTCGGGGGCGGCGGCGAGCACGGCGGCTTCGGCGCGCAGCGCGACGTACCAGTGCAGCCAGATCCAGGTGAGCCATTTCCAGACGTCGGCGGGCTCGTGCGCCATGCGTTCCAGCGCGTCCTTGGGCTGTCCGTGGTGGAGCAGGAGCAGCGCGTCGTACACGGCCCGGTAGCTGTAGCCGTGCCCGGCCGGGGTGCCGAGCTGGTGCAGGACGTCGTCCCAGGCGCGGCCGGCCTCGTGGTCCTCGCGCAGGGCGTGGACCATCGCGATCCCGGCGGCGGCCGGGCCGAGGGCCGAGCGGGCGGGGCTGCCGGCCCGCTGCCACGATTCGAGGAACCGGGCGCTGCCCGCGAGGGCCTCGTCGACGTTGCCCGCCAGCACGTCGGAGACGACCAGCCAGGTGATGGCGCGGTGGCCGACCTCGGCCAGCAGCGGGTGCTCGGCGAGCTGCCGGGCCCACCGGCGGGCGCCGGGCAGGTCGCCCGCGCCGAGGCACGCCTCGGCGGCCTGGCCGAGCGCGTCGATCAGCTCGTCGGTGGCGATCGGGGTGTGCGGCGTGGCGGCCAGCAGCGTGATGCGCCGCCGTGCGGTCGCCGCGGCGGCGAACGGTTCGCCGGCCCAGCTCTGGGCGCCGGTGAGCGAGTCCATGGCCGCGGACTGGGCGATCGGGTCGCCGGTGCGGCGGGCGAGTTCGACGGCGTGTTCGGCACGGGCGAGCGTCTCCGGCACGGCGTTGTCGGCGGGGCCCTGGGCGGAGCCGAACGCGTCGGTGAGCACCCCGGCCTCGGCCAGCGCCACCGCGGCCTGGGCGGCCGGATCGTCGCCGGCCAGCTCCCGCGCCCGGGTGATCAGGCCGATCACCTCGTCGTGCGGTGGGAGCTGCTCGAACTTGCCCGAGTAGCGGTACGCGTTGGTGGCGGCGGTGGCCAGGTCGCGGGCGGCGCCCGCGGTGTCGCCGGCGCGCAGGGCGGCGTCGGCGGCGGCGCGGTGCAGGCGGTACATGTCGTCGCCGCGCATCCGGCAGCCGGCCGCGGCGGCGGCGTGCCGGAGCATGGTCGCGCCGGCGGCGGGGTCGTCGGCGAGGGCGGCGGCCTGCTCGTAGCGCTGCTGGGACTCGCCGACGAAGTTGCGGGCGAAGGTCAGCTCCGCCAGGTGCCGGGCGAGGCGGTACGCGTCGGCACGCCGCTCGGGTCGGTCGGCCGCCCAGCTCATCGCGGCGCGCAGGTCGTCGGCGACCCGGTCGAACCGGGGCCGGAAGTCGGCCCGCACGGTCGCGAGCTCGGCGGCGCGGGCCAGGCACCAGCGCAGGTGCCGGGACCGGGCGCCGTCCAGCTCACCGGCCCCGGTCAGCTGCTCGGTGCCGTACTGGCGGATGGTCTCCAACGCCCGGAACTCGGTCCCGGACGCGGTCGCGGTCACCACGAGCAGGCTCTGCTCGGCCAGGCGGGCCAGGCCGTCGGCGACGACGACCGGCTCGGCCCCGGCGGCCTCGGCGGCGGCGTCGATGGTGAACGGGGAGACGAACACCGACACGCGGCGCAGCAGCTCCCGGTCGTCGGGGTCGAGCAGGGCGTGGCTCCAGTCCAGCGCCGCCCGCACCGAGCGGTGGCGCTCGTCGGCGCGCGGGCCACCGGACAGCATCCGCAGCTGGTCGGACAGGCCGGCGGTGAGGCCGTCCAGGCCCAGGGTGGACCAGCGGGCGGCGGCCAGCTCGATGGCCAGGGCCACGCCGTCGAGCCGCGCACAGACCTCGGCGATGTGGTCGACCAGCGCGGGCACCGGCGGGAGGCCCACCGCGGCGGCGCGGTCCATGAACAGCGCGACGGCGTCGGAGTTGCCGTCACCGTCCAGCGACAGCGGCGGGACCGGGTACACCCGCTCGAACGGCACCATGAGCCGGGCGCGGCTGGTGGCCAGCACCGTCACCCGGGGGCAGCCGGCCAGCAGCCGCTCGACGAACGGCGCGACGCCGTCGCGGACCTGCTCGCAGTTGTCCAGTACGAGCAGGGCGTGCCGGTCGGCGAGCGCGGCGACGACCGACTGGTCCATGTCCCGGCCGGGCTGCTCGCCGAGGCCGAGCGCGTTGGCCACGGCGCCCGCGACGACGCAGGCGCCGGGGTCGGTGATCGGAACCAGGTCGACGAACCAGACGCCGTCGGCGTACTCACCGGACGCCTGCGCGGCGACGGCCAGCGCGAGGCGGGTCTTGCCCACGCCGCCGGGGCCGACCGCGGTGACCTGCCGGTGTTCCTTGAGCAGGCGGGTCAGCTCGGCGCGCTCGTGGGCCCGGCCGATGAACGAGGTCAGCGGTGCGGGCAGGACCGGTGCCGGGTGGGTCCGGTCGGTGCGGGCCTGTTCGGGGGCGCGCTGGGCCAGTGCCCGCCGGTCGGGGACGTCGAGCTTGCGCAGCAGCGAGGAGACGTGGCTCTCGACGGTGCGGACCGAGATGAACAGCCGCGCCCCGATCTCGGCGTTACTGAGGTGCTCGCCCAGCAGCGCCAGGACTTCGGCTTCCCGGGTCGAGATCTCCACCGTCGTCGCCATGCGGCCCATTCTGGCCTACCGGTTCGTGGTCCCGTTCCGTGGTGCCTTCCGTGGTCACCACGGATGCCCGGACCACCCGCCGCACGAGAGGCTGAAGGCACGAACAACCCGCCCGATCCGGCCGGGTAGAACGAGACCCGCCGACCGCCAGCACTTCCGCGCAAGACCCCAGCACTGCCGCCCTACCTCGACTTACACCAACGGATATGAGGAGATTCGCCATGCCGGACAACAAGAGCACCACCGCGGCCGCCGAGAAGTTCGACGGGTTCACCGACGAGGAGCGCGGCGCGATGAAGGAGCGGGCCAAGGAGCTGAAGGCGGCGACGCGGCGCCCGCGCGGAGCCAAGGCCGACGAGGAGGGCGCCGTGCTCGCGAAGATCGCCGAGATGCACGACTCCGACCGCGTCATGGCCGAGCGGATCCACGCCGTCGTCAGGGCCAACGCGCCCGAGCTCGCACCGAAGCTCTGGTACGGCATGCCCGCCTACGCCAGGGACGGCAAGGTGGTCTGCTTCTTCCAGAGCGCGCAGAAGTTCAAGACGCGGTACGCGACGTTCGGCTTCAACGACGACGCGAAGCTCGACGACGGCACGATGTGGCCGACGGCGTACGCGCTGACGAAGCTCACCCCGGCCGACGAGGAGGCGATCGGCGCGCTCGTGAAGCGGGCCGTGAGCTGAGGGGACGGCCGACGCACCGTACGCCGGGCCGGGACGCTGGACGCGTCCCGGCCCGGCCTCTACCACCTGCCCGCGCGTGCGCCGAACCCGCGCGTCAGACTCTGCTCCGCGGCAAGCCCTGCCCGCCGCGTGCCCGGACCGGCCGCTGTCAGGCCGGGATGTCGTGGGGGCCGCGTTGCCCGGCCGGGGCGGCACCATGCCGCTGCGCGCAGCGCCCGGCGGCGAACCCCGCGCCACCCGCGGCGAACAGGGCGACCAGACCTCCACCGAGCCAGCCCACCAGCAGCAGGAAGATCGCGAGCACCACCGCGGCCGATGCCACCGCGAACCCGAGCCGTGCCGCGGCCCGCCTGCGGTACTCCAGCGGCGGGCAGGCGACGGCGTTGCTCAGGCCCAGCGCGAAGCTCGGGTCGGCGGCCCGGGTCTGCGCGGCCAGCACGTCGAGACAAGCCTGCTCCTCCGGACGCAGCGGCATCGTTCCCACCTCCTCAGGACTCCTGTTGCCCACGTCCTACCCGCGCGCACGGCGCCGTATGCGCACCCGATCACCCCGATGTCCCGCTGCGTCGCCGGGCGTGGGCCGTGTCCGCTTCACCTGCCCCGACGCCGTTTGACCACGGCCGCGTTCCGGGTACAGGTCAGGTATCGACCGCAGCATGCAGAGGAGTCGACCATGACCGACCCGCGCGATCCCGTACAGCCGGTGCCGGCGCCGGAGCCGCCGCAGCCGCCCGCTCCGCCGGTGCCCTCACCGCCACCGTCGCCCTCGCCCATGCCGACGCCGATCCCGCCGGTGCCACCGCCGCCGATGTGACCCACCACCGGTGACCGGGGCGGGACGCAGCCGCCGACACGTCCGGGCCGTCAGGGCATCCGGAGGTCGGTCTCCGTCTCGCCCCAGTCCCACCACCTGATCGAGAACCGCTCCCCGGGGCGGTGCTCCATGGGGAAGAAGCCCCAGCTGTGCAGCGTCTCCCCCGGCTGCACCGTGATCGTGCGGCCGAGGTTTTCGGCGCAGTACCCGTCGGTCATCGCCACGGTCCGGTCGGCGAACCTGAGCAGGCTGCCCCCGGTCGCGTCGGCGCACTGCAGCGGCTGGGGCTCCCGCGCCAGGTTCGTCTAGTCCACCGACAGCCTTACGCCGCCGTCGACGGCGGCCCGCACACGTGCTCAGTTCCCCTCGATCGCGTCGAGATCGCGTACGGCGTAGCGGTGGTGCTCCCATTCCTCTTCGAGGATGACGTGCAGGCAGGACAGGACTGTCTCCGGGTACTCGGGGGCCCACGGGTGGCGGCGCGTCGCGGCCAGCTCGTCCGGGGTGACCGTGGCGAGCAGGTCGCGCACCATGGCGACCCGGCCCGCCCGGACTTCGAGCACCTCGGCGTACGACGGGGCGGCCGCCGTGAAGATCGACATGTCCAGGCCGCCGTCCTCGGCGCCGGCGCCCGCCAGACCGATCGGGTGGAACGGCTGCTCGATCTCCAGGACCGCCCGGCCCAGCCACGCGTCCGTGGCGAGGACCAGGTGCCGCAGCGTCTGCGCGAACGACCACTCGCCGCCCACCGAGACGTCGACCGTGCCGGCCGGCATCGCCGCCACGCGCGCGAGCGTGGCCGCCCAGGTGCGCTCGACCGACGCCCAGGCCGCGCGCAGGCCTGCCGGGTCAGCGGCGCGCCTGTCGGCCCGGCCGGGGAAGCGGCGGTTGAGCTCGGCCTCGACGAGCGGGATGACGTCGACGCCGTTGACGCGCAGGAAGCCGCCGTGGGGCAGCCACGGTGCGTCGATGTCGACTCCATCCACATTGGCCTCGCGCATCACGGCGCCGGACAGGTCGGTCCTGACGAACCGGGCGCCGCTCAGGTCCGCGTCGACGAACTCCGCTTTGCGCAGGTCGTCGGACCGGGAGAAGGTTGCCATGACCCCTGCCTACCAACCACCCCCGACAAGAGCAAGCGATCACGAAGGGGCCGGCGGACGGCTGTCGCCTCGCTTGACCGCTCGGGACGGGGATCAGGCGGATCGGCCCATGCCCGCGTCGTCACGGCGGCTATACCGTGATCGCGTTCTGTCGAGGCGAAGGGGCTGCGATGACCAGGGTCGCCATCGTGACCGGTGCGTCCGCGGGGATCGGCGAGGCCACCGCGCGACGCCTGCACGAGCTCGGCTTCACCGTGTACGCGGTGGCCCGCCGGCTCGATCGGATGGCGCCGCTGGCCGCGCTGGGCGTGCACACCGCCGCGGTCGACGTCACCGACGACGCCGCCCTGGTGGCGCTGGTCGAGCGGGTCGTCGCCGAGTCGGGCCGCATCGACGTCCTGGTGAACAACGCCGGTTACGGCTCGTTCGGCGCGCTCGAGGACGTGCCGATGGACGAGGCGCGGCGGCAGTTCGAGGTCAACGTGTTCGGCGCGGCCCGGCTCTGCCAGCTCGTCCTGCCCCACCTGCGGGCGGGGGGCGCGGGCCGCATCATCAACGTCTCGTCGGTCGGGGCGCGGATGTACCAGCCGCTGGGCAGCTGGTACCACGCGACGAAGTACGCGCTGGAGGGTCTGAGCGACTGCCTGCGGGTGGAGCTCAGGCCGCTGGGCATCGACGTGGTCGTGATCCAGCCTGGCGGCGTCGAGACCGAGTTCCCGCGGGTGGCGGGCGAGCGGCTGCTGGCCACCTCCGGCGGCGGGCCGTACGACGAGCACGCCCGGCGGTACGCGGCGACGCTGCTGTCGGAGCCGGCGCACATCTCGCCGCCGTCGGTGGTCGCCGAGGCGATCGCGCGGGCCGCGACGGTGCGCCGGCCGCGCATCCGCTACGCGGTCGGGCGGGGTGCCCGGGCCGCGGTGTTCGCCCGCTGGCTGCTGCCGGACCGCGTCTTCGACCGGGCCGTGGTCGCACTGTTCACCGCGCTGGCGAACGTCGCCGCCCGCCGCGCCCGCCCGGTGGAGCCGGCGCCGCAGACCGGCCCCGCCGACTGATCGCACTCGCCGCCGCCCGCCTCGGGCCTCGGCTCGACCGCGCTCGAAATCTTCCGGAAGTTTCGGCATAGGACGCTGCCACCAGCATTGCCGAATAGTTACCGACTTGCGCGGATCGCTTTGACACCAGCGCCTTAGCGAGCAAGCGGGTATCGAAAGTTCCCGGAAGTCGTTGACTTCGCTGCGACCGCTGGCGACGATGCGTCTATCGACGAACTTGGGCGACTCGGCTCCGCACCGCCCTCGTGCGAGCCGGCGCTCAGGACCGTCGGCCCACGACGGCCGGCCTGCCCACACGCAAGCGCGGCGGGGTCGCGACGCCCGTAGCGACCCCGCCGTGCCGCCGGCCCGCGCCCGCACCCTGGCTTGCCAGGCCCGCACGAGCAGGGAGAACACATGCGCCACGTCCCCGCCCGACCGAACAGCCGCCTCAGGCTGCTCGTCGGGGTCGCCTGCGCCGCGGCGCTGGCCGTCGCCGGAGCCCTCGCTCCCGGCAGTGCCAGCGCCGACACGACCGTCACCACGAACCAGACCGGCACCGACAACGGCTACTTCTTCTCGTTCTGGAAGGACAGCGGAAACGTCTCCATGACGATGGGTGCCGGCGGCCAGTACAGCACCCAGTGGAGCAACGTCAACAACTTCGTCGCCGGGAAGGGCTGGAAGCCCGGTGCACGCCGGACGGTGAACTACTCCGGCAGCTTCAACCCGTCCGGCAACGCGTACCTGACGCTCTACGGCTGGACCCGCGGCCCGCTGATCGAGTACTACATCGTGGACAGCTGGGGCACCTACCGGCCCACGGGCACGCACATGGGCACCGTCACCAGCGACGGCGGCACCTACGACATCTACCGCACGCAGCGCGTCAACCAGCCCTCCATCGAGGGCACCGCGACCTTCTACCAGTACTGGAGCGTCCGGCAGTCCAAGCGGACCGGCGGCACCATCACGGCCGGCAACCACTTCGACGCGTGGGCGAGCAAGGGCATGAACCTCGGCAGCCACGACTACCAGATCATGGCGACCGAGGGCTACCAGAGCAGCGGCAACTCGAACATCACGGTCAGCGAGGGCTCCGGCGGCGGTGGCGGCGCGACGCCCTCTCCCCCGCCGCCCGGCGGCGGCAGCAGCGGCTGCACCGTCACGACCACCCGCGCCGACGAGTGGTCCGACCGGTTCAACGTGAACTACGCGGTCAGCGGCAGCACCGCGTGGACCGTGTCGATCAACCTCAACGGCGGCCAGAGCCTGCAGAACAGCTGGAACGCGACCGTCACCGGCAGCACCGGCACGCTGACCGCGCGGCCCAACGGTGCCGGCAACAACTTCGGCATCACCGTCTACAAGAACGGCAACAACACCACCCCGTCCGCGAGCTGCTCGGCTTCCGGCGGCGGCGGTGGCACGACGCCCACGGCGTCTCCCCCGCCGCCGGGTGGCGGCGGCAGCAGCTGCTCGGCCGGGTACGTCGGGCTGACCTTCGACGACGGCCCGAACACGGGCACGACCAACCAGCTGATCAGCACGCTGCGGCAGTACAACGCGACCGCGACGGTGTTCCCGACCGGCTCGAACGCGCAGTCCAACCCGTCGCTCATGCAGGCGTACCGCAGCGCGGGCCTGCAGATCGGCAACCACAGCTGGGACCACCCGCACCTGATCAACATGAGCTCCAGTGAGATCCAGTCGCAGCTCAGCCGGACCCAGCAGGCGATCCAGCAGACGGCGGGCGTCACCCCGACGCTGTTCCGGCCGCCGTACGGGGAGACGAACTCCACGCTCCAGCAGGTCGAGGCCTCGCTCGGGCTGCGGGAGATCATCTGGGATGTCGACTCGCAGGACTGGAACAACGTCAGTGCCAGCCAGATCCGCCAGGCGGCGAGCCGGCTGACCAACGGCCAGATCATCCTGATGCACGACTGGCCGGCGAACACGATCCAGGCGCTGCCGGGCATCCTGCAGGACCTGCAGTCGCGCAACCTGTGCACGGGCCACATCTCGTCCAGCACCGGCCGGGCCGTCGCGCCGTCCGGCAGCGGCGGCGGGGGCGGCGGGGGCGGGGGCGGCGGCTGCACCGTCAGCGTCACCCGCGCCGACGACTGGAGCGACCGGTTCAACGTGAACCTCGCGGTCAGCGGCAGCAGCAACTGGACCGTCACCATCAACCTCAACAGCGGGCAGAGCCTGCAGAACAGCTGGAACGCGACCGTCACCGGCAGCACCGGCACGCTGACCGCACGGCCCAACGGCGCCGGCAACACCTTCGGCGTGACGCTCTACAAGAACGGCAACAACACCACGCCGACCGCGAGCTGCGCGGCGGCCTGATCGACCGGAGGGGTGCCCGCCTGCGGGCGCCCCTCCGCGTACACCCACGTGCCGCTCGCTGCGCGACTCCCGCCCCGTCCAGGGGGCTGACCGGATCCATGTCGGGTCACATGCCGTCCGCCTCGGGGGCGTCGGTGGCCGGGTGCGCGAGCACGAACCGTTCGATCGCCGCGCCGCTGACGCGGGTGCAGAACTGCCGGTAGCCGGCGGTGCGGCCCCAGTGCGACATGGCCAGCGGCCGCCCGGCCGGGAAGGCGCCGTAGGTCTCGTCCCAGGCCGAGACGATGAACTTCTCGCCGTAGGCGTCGCCGCCGAGCTTGACCGCGAGCCCGCGCAGGGCCTCGACCTCGTCGGCGGGCAGCGCCGGGGTGTACCAGACGACGGTGTACCCGTGTTCGAGGTTGTGCACCAGCTCCTCCATCGCGGGGCGGTCCTGCGGCAGGTAGAAGCGCCGGGCACGCTGCGCCGGGAAGACGAAGTGCGGCCCGGACGACGGCGGCACGGTCTCGTAGCCGACGCGCCTGGTGTGCGGGTCGCGGGTGCCCGGTCCGATGTGCACGCCGACGCCCGAGACCGGGTCGGTCAGCTCGGCGTCGCAGCCGGCCTGCTCGGCGGCCACCCCGAATGAGGCCGCGGGGCGGTGGCGCGGCGAGTCGGCGTACGCGCGCACGAACGGCACCGCCGCGGCGGCCAGCAGGCACAGCCCGGCGGCGGCCGCCACGACGGCCGTCCTGGACACGCGCGGCTCAGCCATCGCGGCCCTGCCCCACGAAGTCGGCGGCCCACTGCAGCACGTCGCCGATCGGCGGGGCGCCGCGGCCGGTGACCGTGCCGGTGCTCAGGGCGAGCACCCCGACCGGCGGCACGACGCCGTGCCCGTCGGCGCGCAGCTGCTCGACGTTGCGCTGCACGGCCGGGCGGTCCCACATCGCGGCGTTCATCGACGGCACGAACACCACCGGCGCGGCCGCCGCGAGGATGCAGGTGGTGAGCAGGCTGTCGGCGATGCCGTGGGCGGCCTTGCCGATGGTGTTGGCGGTGGCGGGCATGACCAGCACCAGGTCGGCCCACCGGGCCAGGTCGAGGTGCGCGACCCCGGCCTCGGTGCCGGGGTGCTCGTCGTGGGCGGGCTCGCCGGTCACCGCCGTGAACGCCCTGGCGGTGACGAACGAGGCCGCCGCTGCCGAGAGCACGACGCGGACCTGCAGGCCGAGCGCGAACCGCATGGCCAGGATGGACTGGGGCAGGGTGACGACGTCGCTGGATCCGCACGCGGCCACGAGGACCCGCTGGAACGGTGTCACCGGGCTGGTTGCAGGCACGGCTGCTCTCCTTCGGCTGGGGTGATGGACTCGTCGAGCTGGCAGGCGACGAGCTCGGCGTACGCGCCGCCGGCCGCGAGCAGCTCGTCGTGGCGGCCCTGCTCGGCGATCCGGCCGCCGGACAGGACGATGATCTTGTCGGCGTTGCGGACCGTGCTGAGCCGGTGCGCGATGACGATCCGGGTGCAGCGCAGTGCCGAGATCGCCTGGTCGACGCGGCGTTCGGTGGCGACGTCGAGGTGGCTGGTGGCCTCGTCGAGCAGCAGCACCGCCGGGTCGCCGACGACGGCCCGGGCGATGGACAGCCGCTGGCGCTGCCCGCCGGACAGGGCCTGGCCGCGCTCGGCGACGCGGGTGTCGTAGCCCATCGGCATCGCGTCGATGTCGGCGTCGATGCCGGCGATCGCGGCGGCGGCCCGGATCCGGTCGAACGGCGCCGCCGGGTCGGCCAGCGCGACGTTGCGGCGGATCGAGTCGCGGAACAGGTAGCTCTCCTGCAGCACCACCCCGAACTGCCGGCGCAGGGCCTGCGGCGCTATCCGCGACTGCGGCACCCCGTCGAAGCTGATCTCGCCCTCGGTCGGCCGGTACAGGCCGGTCAGCAGCATCGCCAGGGTGCTCTTGCCGCAGCCCGACGCGCCCACCACGGCGACCTTCTGGCCGGGCAGGATGTCGAACGAGACGTCGCGCAGCACGTACGGGCTCTGCGCGTCGTAGCGGAAGCTCACCCCGCGCACCTGGATCGCGCCCCGCAGCCGCGGCGCGTCGAGCTGCCCGTCGTCGGCGGTCTCCGGGCGCGCGGCGAACACGTCGCGCAGGCGCTGCAGGTGCGAGAACACCGACTGGAGCACCTGGGCGCTGGACACCAGCGACGACAGCGGCACCAGGAACGACATCGCCAGCGCCTGCAGGCCGAGCATCTCGCCCAGGCTCATGCCGCCCTCGAACATCCGGGCGGTGCCCAGCCACAGCAGCGCCAGCGGCCCGGCCAGCCCGACCGCGGCGGTGACGTTGCCGACCGTGGACGACAGCCGGTTCTGTGCCCGGTCGACCCGCAGCGCCGCGTCGTAGCGGGTCAGCCAGCTGTCGTAGACCTGCCGCTCGACGCCCATCGACTTGACGGTCGCGATGCCCGACAGCGCCTCCATGAGCGCGCTCTCGGCTTCGGCCTGCACGTTGAGCTGGCGGTGGCTCAGCCGGATGAGCCGGCTGTTGACCACCGCGACCGCCAGCACCTGGGCCAGGCCGATACCCGCCGCCAGCAGCGCGAACTCGGTGTCGCGCGCGGCCAGCACGGCGAAGTAGACGGCCACCAGGCCGCCGTCGATCACGGCGGTGAGCACCTGCGAGGTGACCAGCTCCCGCAGCAGGATGCTGCTGGACAGCCGCTGCATCAGGTCGCCGCTGGAGCGCTGCTGGAAGAAGGCGTACGGCAGCCGCAGCAGGTGCCCGAACAGCCGCGTCATCAGCTCCCGGTCCACCCGGGTCTGCAGCTGCACCAGCATCATCGAGCGCAGGTGCGCGACCGCGAACTGGGTCAGCACCAGCGCCCCGATCCCGATCGCCAGGTACGGCATCAGCGACGTCTCGCGGGCGGGCATGATCTCGTCGAACGCGACGGTGGTGGCCAGCGGCAGGGCCAGCCCGAGCAGTTGCAGCAGCAGCGACACGGCGAACACGGCGCCCAGGGCCGGCAGGAACCGGCCGGCGGCCGCGCGGGCCCGGCGCAGCCGCTCCGGCAGCGGGATGCGGGCGGGGCGGGCCGGGGCGGGCGCACCGTCGCCGGGAGTGAGCGCGATGACGGTGGCGCCGAGGCTCGCGGCGAAGTCGTCGGGGGTGATCAGCCGGCGGCCGAGCGCAGGGTCGACGATCCGCGCGCCGCGCCGGTCGACGCGCTCGACGACGACGAAGTGGTCGTTCTCCCAGTGCGCGATCGCGGGCAGCGGCACCTGCGCGGCGGCCTGCGGGCTCGCCCGGTAGGCCTTGGCGGTCATGCCGTGCCGGGTGGCGGCGTCGACGACCGCCCAGGCGCTGACCCCGTCGCGGCCGACGCCGATGAGGTCGCGTACGCCGGACAGGGTCGCGGGCACGCCGTGGCGGCGCAGCACCATGGTCAGGCAGGCCGCGCCGCAGTCGGCCTCGGCCATCTGCAGCACCACCGGCACCCCGCGGACCCGCCGCCACCAGCTCGCCAGCAGCCGCCTCATGACGCCTCCCGCATCGTGTCCGGTGCCGCCGGTGCGGCCAGCATCAGCAGTGACGGCACGGCCTCGGGCGCGGCCAGCCGCAGCAGTCCGTAGCCGATGCCGGCCAGCCCGGTCATCAGTTCCGGCGACGGGTGGGCGGTCGGGTTGGCGGCCCGCCAGCCGCCGGCCTGCGCGTCGTCGAGGATCGCCGCGGCGACGGCGGCCACCGTCGGCTCCGGCGCGCCCGCCGCCAGCAGCAGATCGAGGTTGCCCAGGTCGCCGTGGCACAGCGAGTGGTTGCGGCCGAACCCGCCGGCCAGGGTCGCCCGCACCGCCGTCGCGATCTCGGCGGTCAGCTCCCCGTCGGCGCCGAGCGCGGCGCGGAGGCGCAGCCGGGACAGCCCGACGCCGGGCGCGCCGTGGCACCAGGTGAGGCCGAATCGTCCTGGTTCGCGCAGGTCGGCCCAGTTGCCGCGGGCCGGGTCGAACAGGCCGCGGTCGTGCTCCAGCGCGGCCAGCGCGCCGTCGCGGTAGCGCTGCTGCCCGGTGGCCTGCCACAGCGCCGCCAGCGCGGCGGCCTCGCCGGCGGTGCCGTGCGAGAACCCGCCGAGGCGCGGCCCGGCGGCCGGCGGTTGCAGGAGCAGGTCCCCGGCCCGGCGGGCCAGGGCGAGCACCCGGTCCGGGTCGTGCCCGGCCGACAGCAGCGCCAGTACGCAGCCGGCGGCGCCGTCGACGACGTCGCGCGCGGCGCCGGTGCCGATCAGGGTGTCCAGCCGGGCCGCGACCAGGTCGGCGGTGTTGCGGGCGGGCCGGTGGCCGAGCGCGGCCAGGTGTCCGAAGCAGTAGGACAGGCCGCTCCAGCCGGAGTAGGCACCGATCGACGTCCCGGCGACCGCGCCCCGGGCGATCCGGGCGGCCAGCCGCCCGGCAGTGCGCTCGGCCGCCTCGGTGAACCGGTCCTCGCCGGTGCGCGCGCCGAGCTGGGCCAGGAACAGGGCGATGCCGGCGGTGCCGTCGTAGAGGTGGTCACCGACCCGGCCCACCTGCCATCCGGTGCCGGCCGGGGCGAGGGCGAACCAGCCGTCGTCGTCGGACAGCTCCACGATCCGGTCGCCGATCCCGGCAGCGGCGTCGAGCGCCCGCCGCCGCACCTGCGACAGCGGTGAGTTCGCCGCTGGGTCGGGCAGCCGCCAGCGCACGGTGGCGTGCGGGGCGCCCGCACCGTCGGCCAGGGCCGCGTACGCCGCGCGGATCAGCCAGACCTGGCGGGCCAGGTCGGTCTCGCCCAGGCCGCGCAGCCGCCGCCGCGCCTGCGCGAGGCCGCTGCGCACCAGCGCGTCCGGCACCGGCTCGCCGGACCCGGTGTCCAGGTGGGTGCCGCCGGCGCGGGCGGTGAACCGGGGCACGTCCCCCGCGTCGAGGTCGGCCCGCTCGGCGGCGACGACGGCGCGCAGCTGCGGCAGCTGCGGCACGCCGCTCCACAGCCAGTCGAACAGCCGGTCGCGGTCCAGGCCGTCGCGCAGGTGGTCGGTGTGCAGGGCCGCCTCGGCGAGCTTGAGGTAGCTGCGGGTGGGCCGCAGCACCACCCGGATCTCGTCGGCGGCGAACGCGGCCAGCGGGCCGCCGTCGGCGACCAGCTCGCCGCGCACCTCGCGCAGCAGCGCGTACGTCGCCCGGAAGCCGTGCACCAGGTCGTCGACGTGCGCGGTGAGGTCGACCTCCGGTGTCGCGGCCGGATGGGTGTGCTCCCCGGCGACCTCCAGCCGCATCAGGTCGGTGCCGACGCCGACCCAGCGCGTGCAACCGCACGGGCGCCCGGCCGGTGCGGCCCCGCCGGTCGGCAGGGGGCCCACGCCGAGCACCGAGTCCGCGATCGCGCTGCGCCGGTCGGTCACCGCCGGGGTGAACAGCGTCTCCAGGTCGACCGGCACCGGATGCGCGCCGTGGGTCACGAGGTTCTCGTCGTGGAAGTCGGTGGCGCCCAGCGCGTACAGCAGCGCGAGCAGGCCGCCGCGGCGGCGGGCGTACGCCGCGGCCTGCCGCGGGGACGTGCACGGCAGCGCCGGGACGAACTCTGCCCAGCCGTAGTCGGCGCGCGGCACGACGGTGACGGCGCGCAGGTCGGCGCCGCGCTCGCGCAGCCACCCGGCCAGCTCGGCGTAGCGCGCTTCGACCATGACGTCGCGGGGCTTGTAGACGATGGTCGTCGCGCCGCTGAACCGGGCGAGCAGCACGCGCCGCCCGCCGCGGTGCGGGTCGCCGGTCTCCTCGGCGCCGGTGAGCACGCCGAGCGGGGCGCCGGCGGTGAAGGCGCTGCGCAGCAGCGGGGCGTCGGCGGCCAGCCGGTCGAGCAGCTCGCAGGTGCGTTCGGTCCACCGGTCGGCGGTGCGCAGCACCTGCCGGGCCAGCACCGGGTACGCGGTCAGCAACGCCAGCGCCGCGGCGGGCTCGCGCAGGCGGGCGAAGAACGCCGCGAAGCGCTCGGCCGGGTCGGCGGGGGTGTCCTGCTCGTGCAGGCGGGCGATGTTGAGTTCGAGCACGGCCGCCCGGCTCAGCTGCACGGTCAGCTCCGACAGCAGGCCCGGCACGGTGACCGCGGCCGCGGTGTCCGGGTCGAACGGCGCGTCCGGTGTCACGGCGGCCAGCCGCCGGGCGTGCGCGGTGACCTGCCGGGTCGCGTGGGCGATCAGCGGTGCGGCGATCACCAGGGCGGCGGCCATCGGCCGGTCCGCGGGGGCGGCGGGCAGGTCCGGCGCGGCGTCGGCGTACCGGCGGCGCAGGGTGGTGATCCAGTCGGGGTCGCCGCCGGTGCGGTGGCGCAGCTGGTCGGCCGTGTCGTCGAGCAGCCGCAGCAGCGTCGGCTCGTCGAGGCGGTCGGCGGCGAGGCGTTCGGTCCACAGGGCGGTGCCGGTGAACGCGTCCAGCTCGCGCCAGCGGGTCAGCCGCCAGCGGGCGCGGTCGGAGGCCGCACCGCCGGTGCCGGGGTCGGGCAGCGCCAGGCGTTCGCGCAGGTTGAGTGCGGCGTGCAGGGCCATCTCGGGTCGAAGCCTCTTTCCGGGCGGGTCGGATGTGGACCCGGGGGTCCGGGCCGTGACCGGCCGCGGACCCCCGGATGAGCGCACGCGCCCGGTGCCGGGCGCGCTGCGGTGTCAGCACACGCAGTGGCAGCAGGCGCTCGTGTGGCCGTCGATGGCCGCGCCGCCGGCGACGGTCTGCAGCTCGTCGCGGCTCATCTCGACCAGGCCGGCCGGGTGCGCGGCACCGGGCAGCTCGGCGGTGCTGGCGCGGTGGAACTCGTCGGTCCAGTTGCGGACGACATCGCTGATCGACATGGCGATCCCCTTCGGTTCGTCCACCCGCCGGGCTGGCGGGCGGCTCGCTTCGGTATCGAGCATCGGCCGGTGACCGGGGTGGGCACATGAGTGGCGGCTACTCCATTGCGCGCCCGCCGCGGCGGCCGGCGGGGCGGGAAGTGTCGGCCGGGCGACGGGTTGCATGCGCGGCCACCTGTCCGAAACTTGACTCCAAGGTCATCTCCGGGATGAAGGAAACCTTCAACGGCGCAGTTCAGCGGCGCGGTGTCGGCTGGGCGACCGGCTACTCAGGACCGTTATCACAGTGAGCCGGTCGTCGCCGTCGGTTAGCGTTGGCCGGCGCCGGTGCGGGACCGGCGCGCCCGGCACGACGGGTGGGGGACATGCCTGACGCACGAACGCATCTCGCGCGGCTCGACGCGCCCTGGCCGTTCACCGGCCGGCAGGCCGAGCAGTCCGCGATCGCCCGCACCCTGGCCGGCGGCCGCGGCGTGCTGGTCACCGGCGATCCCGGCGCCGGCAAGAGCCGCCTGCTCGACGCGGTGCTCGCCGCTGCCGACGACGGCCGGCGCCTGGTGCTGCGGGCCACCGCGACGTACGGCTGGCAGCAGGTGCCGTTCGGCGCGTTCGGACACCTGCTGCCCGAGCAGGCCGCCGGGCACCCCGCCGACCTGCTCACCGAAGCGATGCGGCACGTCGACGCCCGCGCCCAGGGCCGCCCGGTGCTCGTCGGCGTCGACGACCTCAACTGGCTCGACGACGCCTCGACCGCCCTGCTGCAGCGGCTGAGCACCGAGACCGAGCTGCGCGTGGTCGCCGCGGTCCGCACCGGCGACCTCGGCTGCGTCCCCGTCGCGACGCTGCGCCGCCACACCCGCCTGGAGCGCCTCGACCTCGCACCGTTCAGCCAGGACGCGTTCGCCGGCCTCATCGCCGCGGCCCTCGGCGATCCCGCCGACGGCCTGACCCGCAACGCCCTGTGGCACCTCACCCAGGGCAATCCCCTGCTGCTGCGGGAGACCCTGCGCTGCGGCCTGGACAGCGGCGAGCTGGCCCGCCACGACGGGATCTGGACCTGGCCCGTGGACGAGGCCCACCACCCGCACCGCTGCGACATGATCGCCGAGACCGGCGGCGCGCTCACCGCGCGGGAGCTCGAGGCGCTGCAGTACATCGCGCGGGCCGGGGCCGCGCCGCTGGCCGCCCTGGACCGGCTGCTGGACCCCGCGGCCGCCGAGAGCCTCGAGGAACGCGGCGTGATCCACGTCGTCGGCAGCGGGCACGGCGCGTCGCTGGCCATCGCCCACCCGCTGTACGCGGAGGTGGCGCAGGCGCACACCGGCGCCCTGCGGGAGCGGCGGATGCTGCGCGAGCTCGCCGACGCCCTGGCGCAGACCTCGACCGGCGCGCCCTCCGATGCCATGCACGTCACCGCCTGGCGCTGCGAGGCCGGGGACCCGGTCGCCGCCGCCGAGGCCGTCGCCGCCGCGCAGTGGTTCCTGTCGCGCGGCGACGCCGCCCGCGCCGCCCGGATCGCCGCCCGCGCCGAGGGCGCGCACGCCGCCTGGCAGCTCGGCCGCGCGCTGGTGGCCCAGGACCGCGTCGAGGCCGCGCAGGCACACCTCGCCGCCGCGTACGAGCAGCTCACCGACCCGTGCGAGCGGGCCGAGGCGGCCGCGCTGCTGGTCCTGAACACGTTCCTCGGCTTGCGCCAGGTCGACACGGCGCGCCGCATGCTCGCCGAAGCCGCCGCGGCACTGCCGGCGGAGGCCCGCCCCGGGCTGCTGGCCGCCGAGGCCGCGCTGGCCGTGCTCACCGGATCCGCCGGCGACGCCGCGTCGACGGTCGCCGCGCTGGACGAGCACCCGCCCCGTGACCTGGTGCTGCGGATGGCCGTCGCGCCGCTGCGGCCGTACCTGCTCATCGCCGCCGGGCAGCCGTCGCGCGCGGCGGCGATGTTCGACAGCGGCCAGGCGCCGCTGCCCGAGGTGTGGCCGGTCATGCGGGCCGCCGCGCAGGCCTGCCACGTGCAGGCGCTGCTGCTGGCCGGCCGGGCGCCCCGCGCCGCCGAACGCGCCGCGCAGTACTACCGCGACGCCCTCACCCGCGGCGCGCCCGACGCCGTCGCCCTGCTGGCCATGATCACCGGCAAGTGCGCGTACCACGGCGGGCGCCTGGCCGACGCCCGCCGCTGGCTGCGCGAGGCCCGCAGCCTCATCGACGCGCACACCCTGTTCCCGATCAGCGAGAACGTGCTGTCCGCGTACGCCTGGACCGCCGCGCAGCAGGGCGACCTCGACGACGCCCGCTCCGCCCTGGACCAGCTGGCGGCCGCGCTCCCCCGGCACGGCACCCCCGCCGGGGAGGCCGCGCTGGCCCACGCGTGGCTCGCCGTCTCCGCCGGGCAGCGCGACACGGCCGTGCGGACCCTGCGCGAGCAGCTCCAGACCTCCCTGTCGCGGGGCATGCTCACCCTCGCCGCAGAGCGCCTGCACCTGCTCGCCCGGCTCGACCCCGACGTCGACACCGCCCGGCGGCTGCGGGAGATCGCCCAGCAGTGCGACAGCCCGCTGTTCCAGCTGTGGGCCGAGCTGGCCGACGGCCTGGCCCGGCGGGACCCGATCGTGCTGGACCACGCCGCGACGGCGTTCGAGGAGCGCGGGCACCTGCGGCTGGCGATGGAGGCGCTGGCGCCGGCCGCGACCGCGTACCAGCGCCGCGGCGACCTGCGCCGGGCCAACGCCGTCACGCACCGGATCCAGCAGGTGCGTGAGCGGTGCGAGGGCTGGTGGCCGCAGTGGCATCCCGCCGCGCCGCCCGTGGCCAGCGCGCTGACCGCGCGGGAGCAGGAGGTGTGCGAGCTCGCCGCCTCGGGCCTGGACAACGCCGCTATCGCGGGGCGGCTGGTGCTGTCGGTGCGCACGGTGGAGAACCACCTGCAGCGGGCGTACCACAAGCTGGGCGTGGCCGGCCGCACGCAGCTGCGGCTGGCGCTCATCCCCGGACCGTCCGGGATGCTCACCCCGTCCGGCCCCTGACGGCTCGCCGCGCAACGAGACAGGGCCGGGAGTGGGAACTCCCGGCCCTGTCCGACGTCCGCGGCGCACGCGCCGCGGTCAACGGCTCGTCAGCCGACCGCCGGGTTGACCACGTTGACGGTCAGCACGTCGCCCGACTGGGCGGTGACGGTGGCCGTCACGCCGTGCCCGGCCACCTTGACGCTGCCCTGCGGGTTGGCGGTGCTGTAGTAGGCGTCCGGGTTGCCGTCGTCGAACGTCGCGATGCCGGCGTCGCCCGCGGCGCAGGCCGCCACGGTCTGCACCGTCTGCGTCTTGCCGCTGCCCGCCAGGACCTCCTTGTGCAGGCAGGTCTGCGGCACCGGCTGGATGCCGAAGGCGGCGTCGAACGGCTGGCGGCGGTTGCTGGGCCGGGTGCCGTCGGGGTAGGTGAACGGCGCCGGCCGGGCGTCGACCGGCAGCGCGAGACCGGCGCCGGGGTGCTCGGAGGTGTTGTTGTCCTCCATGGCGTGGTTGACGTACCAGACCAGCATGCCGGGCCGGAACGAGAAGAACTCGACCTTGTCCGGCGCCGAGATGTTGTAGCTGAACTGGTACGGCCCGGTGCGCAGGGTGTCGTCGTAGCCGACGTACTGCCGGTTCTCCAGCAGGTAGTAGCGGTCGGCCGTGGTGGTCACCGTGCCCGAGGAGCGCTGCCACCGGCCGGTGGCGGTCCAGCCGCCGGGCTGCTCCACGTCGTCGGTGAACAGCGTGGTGCCGCCGGCCTTGGCCACGATGTCGTCCAGGAACGCGCCGGCGAAGTGCACGCCGCCGTCGGTCTGGTAGCGGAACCGGAACTGCGTCGCCGCGCCGCCGGCGTCGTAGGAGAAGCGCAGCGTGGTCCACTTGCCGTTGGACGAGCCGGTGACCGGCGCGCCGGCCGGCGACCAGGTCGCGCCGCCGTTGGTGGAGTACTCGCCGTACAGGTAGTCGTAGCCGGACTCGATGTCGTACCAGGCCTTGGCGGTCACGGTGACCCGGGAGGCGGCCGGCACGGCGTGCGACAGCGACTCGTTGAGCTGGTCGGCGCTGCCGGTCCACCAGGCGTACTGCCCGGAGGCCGGGGTCGTGTACGCCGTCGTCGTGCTCGCCGGCGGCAGGTTGACCTTGATCGCCTGGGCGTTGGCGGCGCCCGCGTCCTGGGCGGGGTCCAGCAGGATGGTGCCGCTCTGGCCCGGGGCGACCTCGCGGTAGTCCAGCCAGCCGAGGAACAGCTTCTCCTCCGGGCCCATCAGGCCGGGGGTCGTGCCGATGCCGTTGCCGGCCTCGGCGCCGTGGCCGAGCCACGAGCCGGAGCTCATCAGGGTCCAGAAGGCGGTGGTGTTCTCGCCGCCGGCGGTGTCGTAGTAGTCCGGCAGGCCGAGGTCGTGGCCGAACTCGTGGGCGAACACGCCCAGGCCGCCGTTCTCCGGCTCGGTGGTGTAGTCGCCGAGCCAGTAGTTCGAGCCGCCGATCCGGGCGCCGCCGGACAGGTTCGCCTGGCCGCCGACGGTGGGGCCGGTCAGGCCGAAGTCGGTGCCGTTGACGTACCAGCGGTGCGACCAGATGGCGTCCTCGCCCTGGGCGCCGCCGCCCGCGTCCTCGCCCTCACCGGCGTGGACGGCCTGGAAGTGGTCGATGTAGCCGTCCGACTCGTCGAAGTTGCCGTCGCTGTCGAAGTCGTAGCGGTCCCAGACGTCGAACTGCGCCAGGTAGGCGTTGATCTGCTCCACGGTCATGGTCTGCAGCGCGTTCTGGTACCAGGCGTCGCCGGTGTCCTGGATGAACGCCCACGAGCCGCCGTTGTCCTCGATGGCGTTGTCGCCGTAGTAGGACGCGTTGTACGGCACCCGCACCCAGTCGCTGACGGTGTTGGTCACCGAGTACTTGCCGGAGGAGAGCTGCTCGTAGAAGCTCTTCATCGACTCGCCGGAGCCGTTGAACAGCTCCTCGTAGTGTGCGGTGTCGAAGTCGGGGGCCCACTCGGTGGAGTTGTCCACCGACCGGTCCGGCTGCGGGATCTCGTTGTGCAGCGGGCCGGGGGCGGTGCCGTACTTGCCGAGGCTCTGCGTGCCGAACTCGGCGAGGATCGTGAAGATCTTGTCGGTCTTCTCGAACGCGACCTCCACGACGTTGTCCGTCGCGGCGTCGACCGTGACGGTGCCGTTCGCGTCGATGCGCGCCTTGCCGCGGGCGACCAGGTCGAGCGCGGCCTTGCGCTTGCCGATCCACTGCTCGGTGCGCGGGCCGGGCCGGTTGTCCGGCCGGTGGGCCGCGGCCTCTCGCACGGCCTGCCTCGCGCCGTCGGTGCCGGTCGGCGCCGCACCGGCCGGCCATTGCAGGGCTGCGACTACCAACGCCATGCCGGCCGCTCCGGCGACGGCGGAGGCGGTGAGCTTCCTCATTGTTGATCCCTCCGGGGCGGAAGTTGTGAAGCAGTTTTCGCTTCACTTTGCGGAGCCTCACACAGAACGGGACATTGATCGCTCCACCGCCAGGCCGGTCCGACCGTGACACGCCTGTCACGGGCGCGCGCCCCACGTCGGCCGACGACGACGGCGCCGACGCCGGTCCAGCAGCACGCCCACCCGGGCGAACGGATCGTTGGACCGCAGCTCGCGCCGCTGTCAGCGCAGGCGCATCCGACGGCCACCGCACGGTCACCAGGTTCGCTGACGTGCCCTTCGCCGACGTCAGCCGACCGGCCTGGCCACGGCGGCGCGGGCCGGCACCGGCCCGCGCCGGGAGCGGCGGATGAGCCATTCGGCCACCGCCAGGTTGATCACCCAGCCGGCGGCCATGGCGACGAACCGGCCCAGCTCGTCCGGTGCCACCCCGGCCACCGCCCACGGCAGGTGGGTGAACGCCTGCGTGCCGGCGGCCACCCCGAGGGCGTAGCCGCGCATCATCCAGGCCCGGTGCCCGGCGAAGTCCCGCCGCCGGACCGCGGCGAAGCCCAGCACGATGGACAGCACCATCGCACCGCCGACCACCAGCCGCAGCAGCATCACGCCGGTGCCGTCGACCGGGGGCAGCTCGTAGCAGACCGCCATCCACATGCCACTCAGCGCGGCGACCAGGCCGCACGGGATCAGCACCCGCCCCGCGGCGCGATGCCGGCCCGGCCGACGCCGCCGCAGCCCCGCGTCGAACTGGAACGCTCCGAGCAGGCAGTAGACGGTGGCTCCGACGATGTGCAGCACCACCGGCACCGGCGCCGCGAAGAACCGGGCGTTGCCGTCGTCGATCGGCGCGCCGGCGGCGAGTTCGGTCACCCGGAAGGCGCCGGCCACCACCGGGACCAGGCTCAGGGCGACGAGAGAGATCGGGACGAGGCGGGAACGTGTGGTCACGTGGTCGATGGTGAGTCCGCGAACCCGCGCTTCCATCGCCCTTGCGGCTCGGGTCGGCGGCACCTGCCCGGCCTTTGGGACTAGGCCTTGCGGCCGGTCTCGTACGCCCAGATCGCGATCTCGACCCGGTTGCGGGCGCCGAGCTTGGTCAGCAGGCTGGCCACATGCGTCTTGACCGTGCTGAGGCTGATGAACAGGTCGGCGGCGATCTCGGTGTTGGTGTGCCCGGCGGCCACCGCGCGCAGCACCTGCTCCTCCCGGTCGGTCAGCGGCTCGAACGGCTGCCGGGGTGCCGCGGTCGGGTCGTGCCGGGCGAAGGCGCTCAGCAGCCGGGTGGTCACGCTGGGCGCGATCAGCGCGTCGCCGTGGGCGGCGGCGTGGATCGCCTGGCTGAGCAGGGCCGGCCCGGCGTCCTTGAGCAGGAATCCGCGCGCGCCCGCGCGCAGCGCGCCGTAGACGTACTCGTCGAGGTCGAACGTGGTGATGACGACGACCGGGATCGGTTGCGCGACGCCGGGGCCGGCCAGGCGGCGGGTGGCCCCGATCCCGTCCAGCACCGGCATCCGGACGTCGAGCAGGCAGACGTCGGGGCGCAGCCGCTCGGCGAGGCGGACCGCCTCCAGCCCGTCGGCGGCGGTGGCGACCACTTCGACACCGGGCTGCGCGTCGAGGATCATCGCCAGGCCGGTGCGGATCAGCTCCTGGTCGTCGGCGACCAGCACCCGGATGCTCATCGGGCCGGTCCGGCCAGGGGCAGCTCGACGGCGACGCTCCAGCCGCCGGCGGGATCAGGTCCGGCCCGGAACACACCGCCCAGCAGCTGGACCCGTTCGCTCATCCCGGTCAACCCGTACCCCCTGCCGGTGTCCCTGGCGGGCGAGCCGTCGTCGCCGACCCGCAGCCGCACCGACCGATCGTCCACGCTGACCTGCACCTCGACGCGCGTCGCCTGCCGTGCGTGCCGCTGGGCGTTGGTCACCGACTCCTGCGCCATCCGGTAGAGCGCGCCGCCCAGCGGTGCCTGCACCGTGGCCAGGTCGCCGTCGACGTGCACGTCGACGCGAAGGCCGTCGCCGGGCGGGCGGGCCAGGCGGTGCAGGTCGCCGGCGACCGGTTCGGGGGCGTAGCCGGCCGGTTCGTCCCGGCGCAGCACGTCGACCATGGCGCGCATCTCCGCCAGCGCGCGCGACGCCTCGGTCTCGATCAGGCGGAGTGCGTCGGTGGCGGCCTGCGGCCGGGCGGGTGCGGCGGCCAGGCCGGCCTGGGCGCGGATCGCGATCGCGGAGACGTGGTGGGCGACGGTGTCGTGCAGGTCCCGGGCCAGCTGGGCGCGTTCCACGAGGCGCACCTGGTCGAGCTCGCGGGCTCGGGCGCGCATCCGGTAGCGCCGGGCCAGCCCGGCCGTGGCCACCGCCGACACCACCGCGAGGCCGCCCAGCGAGTCGGCGAGGCTGGTGCTGCGGGTCAGCGCGGACAGCCCCATGCCGGCGAGCATGACCGCGGCGCCCAGCACGATGTCGCGGCCAGCACCCCAGCGGAACAGTGAGTACGGCAGTAGCAGCAGGTAGACCATCGTGTACGTGTCGGGCACCGCGTCCCGGGCGAGCAGTGAGACCAGCGCGCCGGCGCCGAAGGCGAGCAGCACCATCGGCAGCGGGTGCTCGCGCCGCCACGGCAGGGTCGCCGTGTACGCGGCGGTGAGCAGCAGTGAAGCGGCCGGCAGCCCGGGGCGGAGCAGGGCCTCGGCAATCGTCAGCGCGAGCAGGGCGCCGACGAGGAGGTGGTCTCGCCGGCCGTGGGGCGGGACCGGCACCGGGCGCGGCTCGCGCCAGAGGGACAGTCCGGGCACGACCCGATGGTACGAGCGGACGCTGGGTGCCAGATCGGCCGAAGGGATGACCGATCAGCCCGTTTCTTCATGTTCTGGAGTGTCCGGCGGCGGCTGCGGACGCTGACCGCACTCGTACTGCCGAGTCACGCGGTGCGCTTGACACCGACTCCCGCTCCATCGATAGTTGTAACGTTTCAGATTCCTGAAAGCGCTTTCCGTAGCCCGCGTTCCCGCGGCGGCGAGGCGCCACCTACACGAGGAGATCACGCATGAGTCCTCGGCACCGACCCCGCACCATCCCGTACGCGGCAGTGGCCGCCGCCTGCGTGGCGGCGCTGGTCCTGCCCGGACCCGCCGCATCCGCCGGCGGCCGCGACCACCCCGACGGCCTGCCCGCCGTCCAGCTCGAACACCTCGACCGCGGCCTGGTCGCCGCGGCCACCGCCGAGGGGGTGTTCCTGAGCTGGCGGCTGCGCGGACACGAGGTCACCGGCCGCACGGCCACCGGCCTGGCCGGCCCGGCCTTCCACGTGTACCGCGACGGGCAGCGCATCGCCACGGTCAGCGACAGCACCAACCACCTCGACCGGGACGGCACGGCAGGATCGGCCTACCGGGTCGCCGCCGTCGTCGGCGATGCCGAGGTCGATCTCAGCGACGAGGTCTCGCCCTGGTCGGGCGGCCACCACGACCTGCCGCTGCGCAAGCCGCCCGACGGCGTCACCCCTACCGGCGAGGCGTACACCTACTCGGCCAACGACGTGAGCGTCGGCGACGTCGACGGTGACGGGCAGTACGAGTACGTCGTCAAGTGGGACCCGTCCAACTCCAAGGACGTCTCCCAGGTGGGCTACACCGGCCCCGTCTACATCGACACCTACACCCTCGACGGCACCCTGCTGCATCGCATCGACCTCGGCGTCAACGTCCGCGCCGGAGCCCACTACGTCCAGTTCCTGGTGTACGACTTCGACGGCGACGGCCGGGCGGAGCTGATGTTCAAGACCGCACCGGGCACGAAGGTCGTCAGGTACCGGCCGGACGGCGGCGTCGCGTCCGAGCGGTACATCACGATGCCGCGGCAGGACCGGGCGGCCGGTTACGCGCACACCGACGACTACCGCCTCAGCGCCGCCGGCTACTACGACCACGTGGTCGACATGTTCCTCGGCTGGCACCGGCACCCCGAGGTGGTGGCCGGCAACTGGCCGGCGACGCTGGAGGAGGCCTTCGGCATCGCGCCGGCGTACTCCTACCCGCTGTCCGAAGCGGACGCCCGCGCGCTCGCCGACCACTTCATCGACGTGTACGCCCCCGCGCGGAGCGCCCGCAACGTGCTGCGCGCGTTCCAGGGCTTCATCGTGGACGGCCCGGAGTACCTGACCGTCTTCGAGGGCGCCACCGGCCGCGAGCTGGAGACGATCCGCTACAAGCCCGGCCGCTACGACGACGGCCTGCGGTGGGGCGACTACGCGATGGCGCGCATCGAGCCCGGCAACCGCGTCGACCGGTTCCTGGCCACGGTGGCGTACCTGGACGGCAGGCGGCCCTCCGCCGTGTTCGCCCGCGGCTACTACACCCGCAGCACCCTGGTCGCCTACCACTGGAACGGCAGGCGGCTGACCGAGGACTGGTTCGTCGACAGCGGCTGGGTGCCGATGGCCAACCCGTTCAACGACTCCCCGCACGGCCGGGACGGCACCGACCCCGAGTTCGCCACGCTCACCACGCAGGGCGCGCACTCGCTCAGCGTCGCCGACGTGGACGCCGACGGCAGGCAGGAGATCGTCTACGGCGGGGCGACCATCGACGACGACGGCAGCCTGCTCTACAGCTCGTTCGCGCCGCTCCCGCCGGGCAGCGCCGACCCGGGCGCGGTGGTCCGCCTCGGCCACGGCGACGCGCTGCACGTGACCGACGTCGACCCGGACCGCCCCGGACTCGAGACGTACATGGTGCACGAGGGCGGCACGTTCGCCCCGTACGGGCACACGCTGCGCGACGCGCGTACCGGCGAAGTGATCTTCGGGGACTACACCGGCCGGGACACCGGCCGGGGCATGGTCGGCGACGTCGACCCCGCGGTGCGCGGCCTGGAGGTGTGGCCGGCCATGCCACCGAACGCCGCCGACCTGGGCATCGGCCTGTTCTCGGCGCGCGGTGACCTGCTCGCCCCCACCACGCCCGGCACGAACATGAGCATCCGCTGGGCGGCCGACATGACCACCCAGCTCGTCAACGGCACGGCGACCACGGTGCTGCAGACGCCGACGATCGACGACTGGCGGCGCGGCCGGCTGCTCAGCGCCGAGGGCACCCTGGCCAACAACGGCACGAAGGGCAACCCGTCGCTGGTCGCGGACGTCCTCGGGGACTGGCGGGAGGAGCTGCTGCTGCGTACGGCGGACAGCACCGCGCTGCGGATCCACCTGAGCACCGAGGTGACCGACCGCAAGCTGTTCACCCTGATGCACGACCCGCAGTACCGGGCCGACGTGGCCCGGCAGCAGACGTCCTACAACCAGCCCGCGTACCCGGGCTTCCACCTCGGCGCCGACGTCGACTGGGCGCGCGTGCCGGTGCCGGACTACTGGGCCCCGGGCAGCGTGGACGTGCTGCGCGACGCCCTGGACGGGTACGTGCGCAGCGGGGACGTGAGCGACCGCGACGCCCGGCGGCTGACCCCGCTGCTGGCCGAGGCGGACCGGCACGCCGACGGGGGCCACGCCGACGCGGCGGCCGGTGCGTTGCGGCGCTTCGTGCGGGAGCTCGACGGGCGGGGCGTCTCGCCGGCGGCCCGCACGGCGCTGGCGTACCAGGCCGGGACCGTCCTGCAGATGCTGTCCTGATCCGGATGACGCCGCCTGGGCCGGTTTCGGGAAGCCGAAGCCGGTCCAGGCGGCGCATGGCGCGTGGCCCGCGGGACCGTTACCCCACGCGCATCGTGACGATGCTGCGGGCGGGCACGGCCAGCCGCAGCCGCGAGCCGTCGATCTTGCAGTCCGCGAAGTCGGCGGGCCGCACCGTGTCCGGAGCGGCGAACGTGTTGTGGCTTGAGGCGCTGTCCCCGGACAGGATCGCGGCCCGGTGCACGGTGGTGACCCGCGCGGGCAGCTCGACGTCGACGTGGATGTCGGCGCCCAGGCCGGCGTTGGTCACCGAGATCGTGTACGCGTCGTCCCTCCACGACACCGTGTACTCGCCGTGGACGCCGATCCTGCCGGGTGCGTCGCCCGGCGCGGGCCGGGCGTCGACGAACCACGCGTCGTGGTGGTCGGTGTAGAGGTCGAACGCCCAGTACGTGGGCGTCCTGATCATGTCGGGGCCGTCGGTGAGCAGCATCGCCTGCAGGACGTTGACCATCTGCGCGATGTTCGTCATCCGCACCCGGTCGGCGTGCCGGTGGAACATGTTGAAGTTCAGCGCCGCGACCACGGCGTCGCGGATCGTGTTCTGCTGGTGCAGGAAGCCGGGGTTCGTGCCGGGGGTCGGGTCGTACCAGGTCCCCCATTCGTCGACGATCAGCCCCACCCGCTTGGCCGGGTCGTGCTTGTCCATGATGGCCGAGTGGCGTTCGAGCAGGGTCGCCATCTGCCGGGTGCGGTCGATGGTGGCGTACCACTCGCGCTCGCCGAAGTCGGTCGCCGAGCCCTTGGCGTCCCATTCGCCGCTCGGGATCGTGTAGTAGTGCAGGCTCAGCCCGTCCATGAGAGTCCCGGCGGTCGCCATCAGCACCTCGGTCCACTCGTAGTCGTCGTTGTTCGCCCCACACGCGATCTTGTAGATCGGCAGCTCGCCGTACCGGCGCACGTACGTCTGGTACTGCCGGTAGTGGTTGGCGTAGTGCAGCGGTGTCATGTGCCCGCCGCAGCCCCAGCTCTCGTTGCCGACGCCGAAGAAGGGCAGCCGCCACGGCTGCTCGCGCCCGTGCCGCTTGCGCAGGTCGGCCATCGGCGAGGTGCCGTCGAGCGTGATGTACTCGACCCAGTCGCGCATCTCGGCGACGGTGCCGCTGCCGACGTTGCCGGTGATGTAGGCCTCGGCGTCGAGCTGGTGGAGCAGCTCGAAGTACTCGTGGGTGCCGAAGGCGTTGGACTCGACCACCCCGCCCCAGTGGGTATTGATCATGGCGGGGCGCTCGGACCGCGGCCCGACGCCCCGCTGCCAGTGGTACTCGTCGGCGAAGCAGCCGCCCGGCCACCGGACGAGGGGGACCTTGATCGCCCGCAGCGCGGCGACCACATCGGAGCGGATGCCGTTGCGGTGCGGGATCGGCGAATCCTCGCCGACCCAGATCCCCTCGTAGATGCACCGGCCCAGGTGCTCGGCGAACTGGCCGTAGATCCGCCGGTCGATCCGGTGGGTCCGGGCGCCTTCCGCGACGGTGATCATGGTGACTCCTCTGACGTGGGGACCCGGAGGAAGGCGAAACCTTCGGGCTCCAGGTCGATGTGTTCGACACCGGCATGGGCGAGTATGTCGGTGCCGGCGACGGCGATCGTCACGGGCCGGTCGCCGTGGTTGACCAGCGTCACCAGCTCGCCCCTCCGGGCCGCCTCGACGAACGGCGGCAGGCCCGCCACGACCGGCCGGACACCGGTCAGCTCGATCAGCCCGTCCACCACGTGCCGCGTGCCGGCTTCGTCGGGGATCGTCGCCAGGTAGAGCGCGCGACCGGCCCCCACCGCGCGGCTGGTCATGGCCGGCGCCCCGGAGCCGAACACGGCCACCACCTCGGCGTCGACGGCGTGGATCTCCTCGGCCAGCAGCGTGCCGACCGCGGTGCCGCGCGCGTCGGTGAACGGTGCCGTCCGCTCCCCCACCCCCACGCCGCCGGGCGGGACGAGCACGCCGAAGTCGGTCAGGCGGATGCCGAGCAGCGGTCCGAGCTGGGTGAGGAAGCCGCCGTCCCGGAACCGGTCGTGCTCGTCGACGACGTCGGAGAAGGCGGTCACCAGCAGTGTCCCGCCGCCCGCGACGAAGGATGCGAGCGCGGCGGCGCCGTCCTCGCGCAGCAGGTACAGCTGCGGTGCGATCACCAGGTCGTAGGCGCCGTCGACGCGTTCGGGGGCGACGACGTCGACCATCAGGTGCCGGCGGTGCAGTGCCCTGTACCAGCGGCGGACCAGTTCCAGGTAGTCCAGGGTGGTCGGGTGGTCGCGTTCCTCGACGGCCCACCAGTTCTCCCAGTCGAAGACCAGCGCCACCCGCGCGTCGCGTCCCGGCGGCGGCAGCGCGGGCAGGGCGGCGACGGTCCGGCCCAGGGCCACGACGTCGCGCCAGGTGCGGGTGTCGGTGCCGGCGTGCGGCAGCATCGCGGAGTGGAACTTCTCGCTGCCCGCGCGGGACTGCCGCCACTGGAAGAACATGACGCCGTCGGCCCCCCGGCCGATGCACTGGGCCGTCTCGGCGGCCAGCCGGCCGGGGCGCTTGGCCAGGTTGTAGGGCCGCCAGTTGACGGCGTCGGCCGCCTGCTCCATGAGCAGCCACGGCACGCCCGGCTTGAGGCTGCGCACCAGGTCCCGCTGGAACGCCGCGTGGCGCACCGCGTGCGGGTCGGCCGGATCCGGGTAGCAGTCGTCGGCGATCACGTCGAGGTGCGGCGCCCACCGGGCGTAGTCGGCGGGCTTGAACGGGCCCATGAGGTTGGTGGTGATCGGCTGGCCGGCGCCGGCGTCGCGGATGATCTGCCGCTCCATCAGGTAGCACTGCAGCCACATGTCGGAGGTGAACCGGCGGAAGTCCAGCATCGCCGACGGGTTGCGGCTGTAGGGCGCCTTGCGCGGCGGGAGGACCTCGTCGAAGTCGTGGTAGCGCTGCGACCAGAAGTCGGTGCCCCAGGCGTCGTTGAGCGCGCCGATGTGGCCGTACGCGCCGCGCAGCCAGTCCCGGAAGGCGTCGCGCGCGGCGTCGGAGAAGTCCGCGTGCAGGTGGCAGCCGAACTCGTTGCCCACGTGCCACATGACCACGGCTGGGTGCTCGGCGTACCGACGGGCGATGCGGCGCACCAGCCGTGCGGCGAGCTGGCGGTAGCGCGGCGACGACGGCGCGAAGTGCTGGCGGCTGCCCGGCCAGTAGCGGGCGCCGCTCTCGTCGCAGGGCAGGATCTCGGGGTAGCGGTCGCTGACCCAGGGTGGGGGCGACGCGGTCGCGGTGGCGAGGTTGACCCCGATCCCGCCGTCATGCAGCAGGTCGAGGATCCGGTCGAGCCAGGCGAAGTCGAAGACCTCCTCGGCCGGCTGGATCCGCGCCCAGGCGAAGATGCCGAGGCTGACGCAGGTCACGCCGGCCTGCCGCATCAGGGCGACGTCCTCGGGCCAGACGTCGGCGGGCCACTGCTCCGGGTTGTAGTCCGCGCCGTAGAGCACCCCGCCGAGCGCGCGGCGCCGGTCACGCTCCCCGGTCACGAAGCGTTTCCCGCGAGCGGAGCCGCACGGCGACGACCGCGAACGCCACGATGCCGAGCGACGGGACGATCAGCGGCAGGAACTGCCAGGTCAGCACCGCGGTGAGCGCCACGGCGACGAACACGTGGACCGCCGCGCCCAGGTCGGCGTCGAGCTGGTCGCGCAGCCCCCGGACCGCGCACCGCCACCCGCCGTCCGGGGTCCACGCCCCGGCCGCCAGCACCACCGCGGTGGCGACCAGGCCGAGGGCGAGCCAGCCGGCGACCGCCATCACGGTGCCCGCGGGCGTGGGGTCGGCCCCCGCCAGCCCGATCGCGAACACCGCCGCCACGGCGCCGAGCAGCGCGGCGGCCGCGACCACCGCCCCGCCCGCGGCGGCCGCCCGGGCGTCACGCCAGAGCGCGGCGTAGGGAGAGCCCTGCTCGTCGACGTACCGCCGCAGGTGGCCGATCCCGGCGGCGAGCGCGGCCGGCAGTGTCAGCAGCGGCAGGGCCAGCAGCGCGACGGCGACGCCGGTCAGCAGCACCTCGCCGAACAGCGCGAAGCCGCCGGTGGTGGCGAGCCGCGCTCTCATCCTTTCAGCCCCTGGGTGGCGACGCCCCGGATCAGCATCCGCTGGAAGATCAGGAAGAACAGCAGCACCGGGATCAGCGACAGCAGGGACGCGGCGACGGTGGCGCCGTAGTCGGAGGTGCTGGTCGCGTCGTTGTAGAGGCGCAGCGCGACCGGCAGGGTGTAGTTCTCCGGCGAGGTGAGGTAGATCAGCGGCCCGAGGAAGTCGTTCCAGGTCCAGATGAAGCTGAAGATCCCGCCGGTGACCAGGGCCGGGCGCAGCAGCGGCACGATGATCGACCAGAAGATGCGCAGGTGCCCGGCGCCGTCGATGCGGGCCGCCTCGTCCAGCTCCCGCGGGATGTTCCGGATGAACTGCACCATGAGGAACACGAAGAACGCCTCGGTGCCGAGGAACTTGCCGATCAGCAGCGGGACGTAGGTGTCGGTCAGGTCCAGCTGGTTGAAGATGATGTACTGCGGGATGATGATCACGTGGAAGGGCAGCAGCAGCGTCCCGATCATCGCGGCGAACAGGACCCCGGAGCCCTTGAACGGCACGCGCGCGAAGGCATACCCGGCCAGCGCGCTGGAGCCCAGCGTGCCGACGACCGCGAGGGACGCCACGAGCAGCGAGTTGAGGCCGTAGCGCCACAGCGGGATGCCGGCGATGCCGTCCCAGACCCGGGCGTAGTTGTCCAGCGTCGGCTGCCACGGCAGGATCCCGCTGTTCTGGCCGAACTCGCTGGACGGCTTGAAGGTGGCCAGGACCAGCCAGGCGAGCGGGTAGAGCACGACCGCGGCGAGCACGAGCAGGGCCAGGTACCACACGGCCGTGGCCGCGAGGCTGCGCCGGCGTCTGCGGCGCCGGGGCGCCGGGGCGGGGTCACCGGGGGCGCGCTCGGCGGCGTCGTGTCCGGGCTGGAGGTGCTCGACTGCCGTCACCGGTTGTCTCCCGCGTAATAGACCCACGACCGGGCGCTGCGGAACATGACCAGCGCGATGACCGCGACGACGACCAGGACGACCCAGGCGATGGCCGCCGCGTAGCCCATCTGCATGTCGGCGAAGCCGCGCTTGTACATGTAGAGCGTGATGAAGTTGAGCTGGCCGCCCGGTGCGCCCGAGCCGTTGGAGATGATGAACGCCGACCCGAACACCTGGAAGGCGTGGATGGTCTCCAGCAGCAGGTTGAAGAAGATGACCGGCGACAGCATCGGCACGGTCACCTTCCAGAACTTGTGAACCGGGCCGGCGCCGTCCACCTCGGCCGCCTCGTAGAGCTCGGTGGGGACCTGCTTGAGACCGGCCAGGAAGATGACCATCGGGGCGCCGAACTGCCATACCACCAGGATGATCATCATGGGGATGGCCAGGTCGACGTCGCCGACCCAGCCGCCCAGCTCGATGCCGAACAGCTGCAGCGAGCTGTCGACCGGGCCGTTGCCGGCGAACATCGCCCGCCACACGATCGCGACCGAGACGCTGGCCCCGATCAGGCTCGGCGCGTAGAACGCCGACCGGAAGAACCCCGAGCCGCGGGTGACCGCGTTGAGCAGCAGCGCGATCGCCAGCGCCGCGGCGAGCTTGACCGGCGTGCCGATGAGGACGTACTCCAGGGTCACCTTCGCCGACCGCAGGAAGACCGGGTCGTCGGTGAACAGCCGGGTGAAGTTGCCCAAGCCGATCCACTCCGGCGCGGTGAAGATGTCGTAGCGGGTGAACGCCAGGTAGAGCGAGACGACCATCGGCCCGAGGGTGAGGCCGAAGAACCCCACGAGCCACGGGACAAGGAATCCGTACCCGGCGACGGTCTCCCGCCGGGCCGTGGCCGCGGCGCCCCGCGAGGTGCGACGCCGCGGCTCGGGCGCCCTGCCCGCGCCGGACGCTCCGGCCGCACGGGGGTCCGCCGTGCGGCCGGAGTCGCGCGCCGTCGGCGTCCCCGCGGGAGTAGGGGCTGTCACCATGGATTCTCCGCTCGTTCAGGTCCCGACGGGTGCGGCGCAGGTGCCTACTTCTTGAGAATGGTCTCCATCTCGCTGAAGAACTGGTCCACTGCCTGCGCGACGGTGACCGTGCCCAGGCCGAGCTCCTCGCCCAGCTGCCGGAACTTCTCCTCGATGGAGCCGTAGCCCACGACGGGCACCGGCGGCGCCTGGCCCAGCCGGTCCTTGATCGAGCTCTCGTAGTCGAGGATCTTCTGCGACAGCGGGTCGAGCTGGACTCCGGCCAGGTGCGTCGAGGAGGCCGGCAGCCCGCGGTTGGTGCCGAAGACGGTGCCCGCCTCCTTGCTGTTGAGCAGGAAGTCGACCAGCAGCGCCGACGCCTCCGGGTGCTCGGTGTTCGCGGAGATCGCGTGCAGCATCGACGGCTTCAGGTACAGGTCCTTCGCGCCGGCCGTGGTCGCGGGCGGGGCGGTGATCGCCAGGCCGCTCGCGTCGATGCCGAGGTCACCGGCGTAGCCGGCACCGAAGTTGTCCCAGGTCAGCTCGCTGGTGGTCAGGCCGGCGCCGAAGCCGGACTTGGGTGCGACCTCGAGCAGGCGCTTGGTCGGGATCGTCGCGCCGGTGCCGCGCACGTGCGCGCCCCGGTTCCAGAAGTCGGTCAGGTCCGCCTTGGTGAACTGCGGCTCGCCCGCGTCGTTGAACAGGTTCTTGCCGCCGGCCCGCAGGGTGATCTCGAAGTTCTGGATGCGGCCGGTCGGGTCGGAGCCGCCCCACACCGAGCCGCCGCCCGCCTTCTTCACCGAGTCCATCCACGTCGCGTACTCGTCCCACGACGTGCCGCCCGCGTACGCGGCGACGCCCGCCTTGCTCAGCAGGGCGGTGTTGGTGAACATCGCCCAGGCGTTGGTGCCGATCGGCAGCGCGGTCGTCACGCCGTTCACGACGCCGATGCCCAGGGTCGACTCGGTGAACCCGTCGGTCTTGATGTACTTGCCGAGGTAGGGCTTGAGGTCGAGCAGGAGCTTGTTCTGCGAGTACTGGCGCAGGTAGGCGTAGTCGAACTGCATCACGTCGGGCAGGTCGCGGCCCGCCGCCTCGATCTGGCGCTTCTCCCAGAACTCCGGGAAGCCCAGGAAGGTCGAGTTGACGGTGATGTTCGGGTACTTCTCGTTGAACTTCGCGATCGCGTTCTTGTAGAAGCCGGCGCGGGTGTCGTTGCCCCAGAACGCGAGGTCGAGGGTGACCGCGGCGTTCGGATCGAAATCGGCTCTCGGGCCTTCCGGGTCGCTGCTGCAGCCGGCGAGCAGGAGGGCGGCGCTCGCGGCGACTGCCACCGCGATTCTGAATCGTTTCATTTATGGTGTCCTTTCTGGACGCGCACTGCTCATGGGCAGCCGCCGAGACGAACCCCTGGTACGCCGCCCGGAAAGCGCTTTCGCCCACAATAATGAACACCTATGTGTTACGCAAGAGTCCTGTCAAGACACGATCTGCACCATCTGATTGGTTGAACGTTTCAGAAGCGGGTGCGGCAAGGCACGCGTCCAGCACTTCTCGGCCGCGACGAGGTTCTGTTCCCCACCTACGCGTCAGGCGCGTACGCGGTGGCCGTCCAGGTGCGCCATGACCGTCTGGTTGGCAGCCCATCCATCGGGGAACTTCACCGGCTCGCCGAGGTGCACCGGCTCGCTCGACGGATGCGCGTCCAGCAGCTCCCGGATCCCGGCCCGCGCCACCATCACACACGCGTGCCGGTGCCGCGAGGCCAGCACGCACAACCGCCCCGCCTCCAGATGGAACGCTGTCGCGTCCCGCCGCCCCGACAGCGGATGCAGCACGAACGTCACGTCGTACTCCCGCCCCTGCAGCCGGTTGGCGGTGTCCACCGTTACCTCGTCATCCCCGAGCGCGGCCCGAAGAGCGGCGACCTGGTCCCGGTGCGCGGCCCCGATCGCGATGCGCCGCGCCGTCACCGCCTGGTCCCCGCGCTCCGAGTGCGCGGTGGCACCGCGCTGCAGCAGCCGCCGCGCCAGCTCCGCCACGGCCGACACCGCCTCGGCGTCGGTACGCATCGTGTGCCGCGCCGGCAGTTCCAGCAGCCCCCACCCGGTCTGCGCCGCGTGCTCCAGCACCCGGTCATACGAGGTGTCCCCGAACCCCTTGGTCGCGAACGTCAGCCGCCGCTCCCCCGGACCGGTCCCGGACCGGAAGCCGGTGTACGGGTAGAACGCCTCCGCGACAACCTTCTGCGCCGAGTGCGGCAACCGCCACGACACGGGCAGATGGTGCACCGGGAGGTCGGTGTTGTTGCGCAGCAGCACCGCGACCGCGCTCTGCATCGGGTCCCACGACAACCCGCGCCACCGGTCGTTGTCGACCGTGGAGAACGGGTCGAGCTGCCCAGGGTCTCCCACGAACAGCGCCCGTTCGAACCGCGGCGCGATCGCCAGCAGCGCGTCCGAGCGCATCTGGTACGCCTCGTCGACGATCGCCCACCGCCACGTGTGGTCCTTGACGTGTGCCCACTTCGCCGCGGTGGAGATGGTCACGGCGGGCCGTCCGAGCGCGGCGAGATCGCTGTCGACGTCGACGTTGGGCAGTCCCGCGATCCGCGCCGGAGCCTCGTAGCCGCTGCGGCTCAGCCGCCCGACCCGCGCTCCCGGCACGGCGTCGGCCAGCGGCCCGGCCAGCCGTTCGACGAGGTCGTCGACCTGCTCGTTGGTCTGCGCGACGATCATCAGCGGCTCGCCGGTGGTGGCCAGCTCCGCCGCGGCTCGTACGACCAGGGTGGACTTGCCGGCGCCGGGCGGCGAGTCGACGACCACGCCGCGGTGCGCGCCCGAACGCAGGTCGCCGAGCACGGCCTGAATGACCTGCTCGGCCTGGGCGGCCGGGTTGACGGCGGTCACTCCCACACCTCCGTGGCGTCGTCGTCGCTGGGTACGTACGGCTGCGGCGGCCCACCGTGGGTCCACGGGGTGTCCTCGGCGTCGGGCAGCCTGGGCGAGGGAATACTGTCGGACAGCACCGAGGTGTAGACCAGCGTCTCGCCGTCCTCGGGCACACTGCCGGGCGGCGGCGTCTTGGACCGCCCGAACCCGCTCTGCATCTCCAGGGTCACCAGCACCGCGTCGTCCTGCCGGTCGACGGAGACGACCACGGCCTTCTGCGACTGCCGGCTGACGGCCTTGACCTCGGCTCCGCGCCCGATGAGCACCGGATCGCCGGTACGCAGCACGACCAGCGGACGGGTGACGCTGTTGCCGTTGGCGTTGGTGATGCGCCGCTCCCGCTCGACCTCGACGACGGTGCCGAGGAACGCCTCCCCCGCCGCACGGTGGTTGGCCATGACCAGCGGATCGTCCAGCGCCCGGGCGACGTCGTACTCGACCTGTGCCCGCTCGAGCCGGTTGAGCCTGCGCGCGGCGGCGATGGCCCCGTCGCGCCTGGCCTGCGGCAGGCCGCCGTTGACGACGTACTCCTGGAAGCTGGTGAACCGCAGCCGGTCGTTGATCCACCGGCCCTCGACGGACGCGCCCGGCTCGAGTTCGCGCAGCTTGGCAAGGCCGCGCCACATCAGCCGCCAGGTGGGCTCGAGCTGCCCGTGCAGCACGTGCCGCAGCCGCTCGACGGCGCGGGCCTGGCCGGGTGAGCCGGGCTCGGTGCCGCTGTAGCTGCGGATGGCCGGGGCGAGGATCTCGTTGTCGAACACGGGGTCGGTGGTCGGGCCGGCGGGCGGCCACCGCAGCGGGTCTTCGGCCTCACGTGCTGCCTGCGGCCCGGTGCGGCCCGGCGGCGGGCTGATCCAGCCGAGCTGTGCGGCGAGGTTGGCGTCCTCGACGGCGCTCTGCCCGGTGGCCCAGTGCATCGACAGCAGCTCGGTCATGGCGAGCAGGTTCGCCGACCCCGGGTGCTCGGCGCGCTCGGCGAACCAGGTCAGCCACCGCCCGAGCAGCGGCACGTGGGGCGTGACCGCGTACGGACCGGTGGTGCTGCGGAAGCGGGTGGAGCGGCCGAACAGTTTGACGAACCCGATCCCAGCCGGGTTGGGCACCAGCAGCTGCGGCGCGGCCCGGTAGCAGACCTGCCCCTTGATCTCGTCCGCGGCACCGCAGCACGAGTTGAGGTAGCCGACGACGAGGTCGGCGAGCTCACCGGCGAACGCGAACCGCTGGTCGCGGTCGCGCGGCTGCGGCACCACCAGCAGCGTCGGCTGGTCCTCGCTGGTGCCGACCATGGCTGCCAGCGGGGCGTTGGCCTCACCGGCCAGGGTCAGCGGCACGAACACCAGCGGCCGGTCGGCGAGGTGCACGTGGCGCACCGTCGCGATCGGCTGCGCGGCCTGCTCCGCGACCGCCACCGCCCGGGCGTACGAGGTGATGGCGCTCATGCCGCCGCCACGGACTCGCGGTAGATGCGCGACGCGGCGCGCAGCAGCGCGGTGATCTCCGCCTGCTCGTCGGAGGGCAGCAGGCTCCCGGCGGCCAGGCCCAGGGCCGTGGCGACCGTCTCGACCCCGCCGAGCTCCTCGCGCACGCTTTTGCCCAGCGCGGCGGTCTGGCCGCTCGCCTCGTCGCGGCAGAAGAACGCCAGCTCGCAGCTGGCCAGGCACTCGGGCGAGTACCGGGCTTCGATGCAGCCCAGCGCCTGGACCAGCTCGGCGCGGCTGAGCACCGGCTGCCCGGCGTCGTCCTTGGCCAGGTCGAGGGTCACGCCGGCGGGCAGCGCGTCGAGCAGCGCGTCGATGCGCGCGAGCCGGTTGAGCTGGTGCTGCAGCACGATGAGCTGCTTGCGGACGTCGACCTTGGTCGCGCACGGCTTGTTGGAGAAGTCCTTCGGGCAGACCAGCACGATGTCGGACGAGACGGCGTCGTCGCTGCCGAGCAGCGTGCGCAGCGCCTGGACGTACACCGCGGACTGGATCGCGGCGGAGGCGACCTTGCCGCCGTCGGCCTGACCGTCGATCACCGCGAACGACTTGATCTCGATGACGTGGAAGATGCCCGCGTACTGGAACGCGATCAGGTCCGGCTCGAGGTAGACACCGTTGCCCGCGACGTCCATCCGCAGCAGCGGGTGGTCGAACAGCGTCCCGGCGTCGTCGCGACCGGCCGCGGCGGCCAGCAGGGTGCGGCGGGAGTAGGCGTGGCGCACGTCCTGGCTGTCGTTGCCGCCGGCCTCCTCGAGGTCGGTGTAGCCGACCTCGGTGATGTCCAGGTGCAGCACCTCGCGCAGCAGGGTCAGCAGCTCGGCGCAGCCGTTGGCCTTGACCTGGGCTTCGAACGCGTTGCCACGGGTGATCGCGAACTGCGACTGGCCGAAGCGGGCCGGGAACCCGACCCGTCCGGCGAGGGCGTCCTTGTCGACACCGGCGGCGTCGCACACGCCACGCCGGGCGCAGCCTGGGTTGCTGGTCAGCGCCGCGATGGTGCGCGCGTTGTGCCGCTTGGGCTGCACGGGCCCGCGGACACGCCGAAGGCGGGAGTCGGTGTCGTTCTGCACTGGTGTTCCTTCGCGGGGGAAGCGTCAGGAAGTAAGGACAGTAGCGGCCGCGTCACTGCGCGGCAGCCCCGACGTCGCGCAGGACGTTGCCGAACAGCTGCTGCACGTCGTCGAGCTGTCTTTTGGCGCGCTTGGCGGCCGCTTCGCGGTGCGACCGGTCGGCGTCGGTGTGTATGTCGAGTTCGGCTCTGGCCGCCGTCGCGACGCTCGACGGGGTCATGCCGTCGACTCCCGCGGCGGCGTCGGGGATGTTCGCGGCGAACCGCCACAGCAGCCGCAGCGCCGCGGGCGACGGGTTGGGCAGCCGGCCGACGTGTTCGGCGAGCCGGATCGCGGAGGTGAGGAAGTCGACCCGCGGGCTGAGCGGGCCGACGATGCGCCGTTCCATCGGCCAGGTCGACACCGCCAGCAGGCCGCGGGCGGGTGCGAGCAGGTCGTGGGTCAGCGCGGGGCACAGGTAGTAGGGCCGCGAGTTCGGCGCGGAGCGGAAGGACCGCTCCTCGTCGCGGCGCAGGCTGGTCAGCCGGGCCGGGACCATCTCGCCGACCTGGAACGCCTCGTGCACGGCGATGATGAGCTTCGGCGCGGCGGGCGCCCCCAGCAGCACCAGTGCCTGGTGCACCTGTTCTCGCAGCGGCAGCAGCGGGGCCGACGGCCGGGCGGGGGCGGCCGCCTTCTCGGCCTGCTGCTCGGCGATGTCGTCGAGGGCCAGGTCCCATTCGTTCTCGACCCGGCGGAGTTCGGCCCGCAGCGCGCGGGCGCGTTCGGTGTCGCCGGCGGACACCGCCTGGCGTACCGCCGTTCGCAGCTCGTCGATGCGTCGCTCGAGAGCCTCCGCTGCTTCGGTCACGCCCGACACCGTAGCGCATTCCAGCATTTCCCAGCAACAACCAGCCCGGAAGAGTGAACGATCGGCGGACCGCTCCAGCCCACACGGAGGCCGGAGGTCTCTTGAGCTGCTGGAGTTTCGGGCCCCTGGCATGTCGCTGGACAGCGTTGCGCGGGCCCGCTACAGTCCTCCACGTTCTTCCAGCATTTACCAGTCAGCTCCACTGATTACCACTGTCGGTGGCGTCATCGCTGGTCAGACGTGGTCCGGCCGATTCCGGTCGGACCACACCGAGCCGCTCCGCCGCCCCGGGCGTCAGCGCGGACCGGCGCGGGCCACCGGACGTATCCATCACTCAAAAGGGAGACACCCTCCATGAACCGCAAGCAGTTCCTGCTGACCCTGGCCGCCACCGTCACCGCGGCGACGATGCTCGCCTGCGGCGCCGGCGCGGGCGACACGTCGTCCTCGGTCTCCGGCGGCGACGCCAAGTCCGTCGAGGCGGCCCCGGAGCCGACCACCGCGGTCGGCAAGGTCGGCCAGACCATCACGCTCAGCAGCGAGCTGCTCGGCGACAAGACCGCGGTCGAGGTGACCGTCACCAACCCCAAGCAGCACACCAAGGAGCCCGGCTCGTTCGGCAGCAAGCCCGAGAAGGGCGTCTTCCTGGTGCTCGACGTGACCGTCGTCTGCAAGCAGGGGACGTACCACGCGAATCCGTACAACTTCAAGTTCGTGGCCAAGGACGGCACCGTCTTCGAGGGGGCCTTCACCATCGGGTTCAAGCCCGGCCTCGACGCCACTGACCTGGCCACCGGCCAGAAGACCGCCGGGAAGATCGTCTTCGACGTGTCCAAAGCCGCGCTCACCGGCGGCCGCGTCCAGATCGATGGCGTCGGCCTCGACTCGGACAAGCCCGCCGCCTACTGGACCCTCTGACCTTCGCCGCTCGTCCGGTGGCCGGCGGGCCACCGGACCCTTCCCCCGGCGCGCGGCTGGTCGGCTTGGTGCGCGAATACCAAGCCGGCGACGCCTGCTCCCCCGTCGACTCTCAGTGAAGGCGATGCCATGACTCACGACGAACCCCTGGTCGAGCTGCTGTTCGACCGCCTCGCCGCCGACGGCGTACCCGATGATGTCGCCGATGTCGTGCTCGGCGCGGTCGGCGGTGACGACGACCTGCGTGCCGCCCTCGACGGGCGCACCACCCGCCTCGACCCGGCGGGGGACGGCCCCGCAACGCGGCCTGCCCACCTCTACCTGGACGCCGTCACCGTCGCCGGGTTCCGCGGTGTGGGACCGCGGCGCACCCTGGCGGTGCGGCCGGGGCCGGGCCTGACGCTGGTCGTGGGACGCAACGGCTCCGGCAAGTCCAGCTTCGCCGAGGCGATCGAGCTGGCACTCACCGGCGACAGCGCCCGCTGGGCCGACCGCAACAGCGTGTGGCGCAGCGGCTGGCGCAACCTGCACCAGCCCGACGCCTGTGCCATCGCGCTGGACCTGCGCATGGACGGGCAGGCCACGCCCACCCGCATCAGGCGCGCCTGGCCCGCGGAGGGCGAGCTGACCGACGCGACGGTGTCCGTCAGCTCCCCCGAGGGCGAATCCGGCGGTCTGGACACGCTGGGCCTGGCCCGGCCGCTGCGGCTCTACCGGCCGTTCCTGACCGCCGGTGACCTCGGCCGCCTGGTCACCAGCACGTCCACCGCGCTGCACGACTCCGTCAACGGCATCCTCGGCCTGGAGCTGCTCACCGAGACCGACCGCCGCCTGCAGGCCGCCGCCAAACCCGGCGACGCGCTGCTCAAGGACCTCCGCGAGCGCCGCCTCGCCCTGCGTGCCGGCCTCGACCAGGTCGACGACGACCGCGCCCGCCGGGCCGCCCGGCTGCTGGCCGCGACCTCCCCCGACCTCGACGAGCTGGACTCCGTGCTGGCCGAGCCGGTGGGCGGCGACACCGACCGGGCCGTCGCGCTGCACCGGCGGCTCGCCGAGCTCGCCCTGCCCGACCCGGCCGTGGTCGCCCGGCTGTCCCAGGAGCTGGCCGCCTTCGCCGAGGAGAGCAGAGGGTACGAGGAGCGCCAGGTCAAGGCCTCGGTGCGCACCGCTGAGCTGCTCCGGCTCGCGATGGACCACCACGCCGACAACGGCGACGGCCCGTGCCCGGTGTGCCGCACCGGCGCGCTGGACGGCGCCTGGCGGGAGCAGGCCGACCTCGCCTTCCGCGAGCTGCGTGACCTGTCGCTGTCGGCCAACCGCGCCGCGTCCCAGATCACGGAGCTGACCCGCCGCGCCCGCCAGCTCACCGCGGACCTCGACCCGCCCGCCGGCGGGGCGCTCGACCTGGCCGGCGGCGACGGCGCGGCGCTCGCCCTGCTGCGCGATGCCGTGGCCGCCCTGCGCCTGCTGCCCGGGGCACCCGCCGAACTGGCCGCGCACCTGGCCGACCGGTACCCCGCGGTCGCGCAGGCCGCCGAGCTCGTACGCGAGGAGTCCGCCGCGTACCTGCGCGAACGCGACACCGCCTGGCAGGCCGTGGCCGGTGAGCTGCGCGCCTGGGCCGCCGCCGCCCGCCGCGAACCGGCACTGCAGGCCGAGCAGGCCCGCCTCAAGGCCGCCCGCGCCTGGCTCAAGCGGACCGCCGACGAGATCCGCAACGCCAGGCTGGCGCCGTTCGCGGCGCACTCGCAGCAGATCTGGCGCTGGCTGCGCCAGGAGAGCAACGTCGAGTTCGGCGGGATGACGCTGCAGGGGTCCGGCACCCGCCGCTCGGTGGTGTTCAACGTCAGCGTCGACGGAGCCGACAACGGCACGGCGCTGGGCGTGATGAGCCAGGGCGAGCTGCAGGCCCTCGGCCTGGCCACGTTCCTGCCGCGCAGCTGCGCGGCCGAGAGCCCGTTCCGGTTCGTCGTCATCGACGACCCGGTGCAGAGCATGGACCCGGCCAAGGTCGACGGCCTGGCCCGGGTGCTCGCCGACCTCGCCGCCGACCGGCAGGTGCTGGTGTTCACCCACGACAGCCGCCTGCCCGACGCCGTACGCCGCCTGGAGATCGACGCGCAGATCCTCGAGGTCGTGCGCGCCGAGCGGTCGGTCGTCACCGTGCGCGAGGCCGCCGACCCGGTCAGCCGCTACCTGTCCGACGCCGACGCGGTGGCCCTGTCCCGCGACGTGCCCGACGAGGTGCGCGCGCCGGTCGTGGCGGAGCTGTGCCGCTCGGCGCTGGAGGCGGCCTGCCACCGGGTCGTCTGGCGGGTGCGTGCGGCCCGGGGCGAGCCGGTGGCCGCCACCGAGGCGGCGCTGGACAGGGCGGGATCGAGCGTGGCGGTGACGTTCGCGCTCGCGCTGTTCGACGATCCCGGGCGCGGCGACGAGGTGCTGCGCGGCCTGAACAACCGGTTCGGGCGCGGCGCCGGGGACGCGTACCAGGCCTGCCGCAAGGGTGTGCACGGCCACTGGCAGGGCGACCTGCCGGGGCTCGTCCGCCAGGTGCGCCGGATCACGGAGGGGATGCGATGAACACCCAGGTGGAGCGGTATCTCGCCGCGGCCGACGGGATGCTCGGCGGCCGCGACCGGGCCGGGGCGAGCGCGGTCGACGGCGGCTGGTGGCCGAAGGCGTGCGCCTGCCTGATCCGGCTCGCGCTGGAGACGGCCCTCGACGAGTTCTGGCGCCGGACCGCGCCAGAGGTCGCCGCGTACGGCAGCGGGCGTACCAAGCTGCTGCTCCTGCGCCGGCGGCGGGACCGGGCGCTGGCCCGGGAGGCCGCCTACGCCTGGAGCACGCTGTCGCGCGCCACCCACCACCACTGCTACGAGACCGCACCCACCCACGCCGAGCTGCGCCGTCTGCACGACGCCGTGACGGTGCTGGTGGGTGGCCTCTGATGGAGTCGCACGCCCGGGCACACGCTCGCTGTCCCGGCCGGCAACCCCGGTCAGGCGCTGCGGCCGACCACGCCCCACGGTGAGTCCGACCCCGCCGGGCCCCTGGCCTGGCAGCTCGACTCGAAGCGGGAGTGGTGGTAGTCGAGCCGCTCGTTGCGCTCGGTCTGCGACACCCGCTGCCACGCGCCCTGGCTGACGGTCCACCAGGTGCCGTCGGTCTTGGCGAAGGTGTTCATCGTCGAGGACATCGGCGTGACGAGGCCCTGCTCCCACCGCGCCACCATCGCCTCGTGCGTCATCTCCGTCAGGGTGCTCATATCGGGGCGCGCAGTCGGCAGGTCGTCGGCAAGCACAGTGGCATTCCTTACGAAAGGGGGCGGGCTACCTCGAACTATGCGCTGTGCGGCGGCCATTGGGCAAGCGTTCCGAGGACGCGATGTGGTCTCGGCTGCCGCCACGCGACACCGAGCGGGCCTCACGGGGACGGCGCAAGGAGGCCGTCGTCAGCGCGGACCCGGGTCGGTGGACTCCTGCGGGGGCAGCGGGGTCAGCCCCGCCGCGGCCGCGTACAGGTCGAGGCGCTGGGTCAGGTTGGCCTTCAGCGGGGGGCACGGCGGCTTGCCCTCGCGCCACAGCTTCGGGCAGGCGCCGCCGCACACGGGCAGCAGCCGGCAGCCCCGGCAGCCGGTCTCGTCGGCGTCGAGCGCGTCGTACCAGTCGTCGTAGGCGCCGGCGGGCCGGGTCTGCCCGGCGGGCAGCTCGGTGACCGTGCCGACGTGCTGCTCGGTGTAGCCGGGCACCAGCGGCTGCTCGGTGCAGGTGTAGACGCGCCCGTCGGGGGCGACGACCTCGCTGTGTGCGCTGACCGCGGTGCACACGACCGGCCGGGTGACGGTGGGCAGCGGCGTGCTGGCCAGGCCGGCCCGCTGGTAGGCGGCGTACCACGCCAGCTCGACGCGGGCCTGCTCGGCGCGGTCGAGGGCGACGCCGCCGACGTCGTTGCCCCAGGAGTGGATGGGCGCGGGGTAGAAGACGACCCGCCGGTCGGCCAGCCCGGCGTCGGCCATGGCCGCGGCGAACATGTCGGCCCGGTCGGCGTTGTGCCGCCCGACGTTGGTGCGGACGGTGAAGCGCAGCCGCGCGAGCTGCGGGTCGGCCAGCGCGGCGCGGACCGCGGCCACGATCCGGTGGTAGGAGCCCTGGCCGCTGTTGAGCGGCCGGGACGCGTCGTGCACCGCGGCGTCGCCGTCGAGGGTGATCTCGATGTGCCCGACGGCGCACTCCTGGTGCAGCACGCGCAGTTTGCGGGCGTCGAGCAGGGCGCCGTTGGTGACGAGCTTGGCGGCGTAGGCGACGCCGTGCTGGTGCGCGTCGGCGCGGAACCTGGCGGACAGGGCGCGTATGGTCGCGTACCCCATCAAAGGCTCGCCGCCGAACCAGCGGACGGTGATGGTGTCGTAGCGCCCGCCCGCCGCGGCCTGGCGCACCCGCTCGGAGAGGGCGTCGCGGTGGCGGCCGGGGGCGATGCCGGTGCCGCGTTCGTGCTGCTGCCCGCAGTAGTCGCAGCCCATGTTGCAGTAGGCGGTCGGCATGATCACGAACTGGCGGTTCCTGCCGTCGGCGGCGGCGCGGCCGGCGGCGATGACCGCCCCGGCCTCGTCGGTGCCGTCGGCGACGAGCAGGCCGAGCCTTTCGAGCTGGCCGAGGGAGCCGGGGTCGACGGTGTCCAGGGCCGCGGCGCCGCGCAGGGCGTCGACGGTGGCGGTGTCCAGCAGCAGCGCGGTGGCCGTGGCGGTGTGGTAGACCGCCCGCACCGGGCGCCCCGAGGTGTGCCGGTAGGTGCGCTGCCCGAAGGCGAGGTAGCGGCTGGGGACCAGGGCGGTGGCTGGCATGGCGGCGGCCTTTCGGGGCGTCGGTGCGGGACCGCCGCGGGCGGCGGGCGGGCCGGGCGGGCGGCCGGCGGCGGGCGGGCCGCCGGCCTGCGGGCGGCTCAGGCGTAGGCGCAGCCGAAGTTGATGCTCTCGTTGTCGTCCTCCGGGCCGCCGGCGAGGGTGATGACCTCGATGACGGCGCCGCGGTCGGCGCCGGGGTCCGGCTGGTCGGTGGGCGCGGCCGCGGCGAGGCCGGGTGCGGCGGCCACGGCGAGGGCGGTGGCGGCAAGGACGGTCGCGAGACGGTTCGTGGGCACGTGATCCTCCTGGTAGGACCGTTCATATCGAAAGATTGTGATGGTGGAATCTGGCATTCAAAATAATCTGAGCGATGAAAACGTGTCAAGCGTTGGTGTATAGTCGAACCGTTGGTACGAAACAGAACGAGAGGTTCAGCCGTGACCGAGGTGGTGACCAGGCGAGTCATCGAAGACGTGTCCACGCTCAAGGCGCTCGCCGACCCGATCCGCATGGCGATCCTGGAACTGGCGATGACCGAACCGGGACGCACCTGGACAGCCAAGGAGTTCGCCGGCATCGTCGGCATCTCCCCGACGAAGATCTACTACCACCTGAACCTGCTGGAGCAGCACGACCTCGTGCAGATCCGCGACACCCGGGTGGTCAACGGCATCATCGAGAAGCAGTACGGCGCGGGCCAGCTCGACCTGACCTTCAGCCGCCGCACCGACGACGACGGGGAGTCGCTGCGCACCGCCGTCGGCCGCCAGTTCGCCCAGACCCGTGACGAGATCGACCTCGGCCTGGCGGCGGGCACCATGTCCGTCGACGCCGGCGCCGCCGAGCGCGACCGGCTGCTGGTCAGCCGCGCCGTGGCCAGCATCGACGAGAGCCGCCTGACCGAGTTCCGCCAGGAGCTGCTCAAGCTGGTGCACCGGTTCGAGCAGAGCTCCGGGCCGCACCGCTTCGGCCTGCTGATCGCCCTGCACCCCACGCGCGGCGAGTGACACCCCCGTCGGGGCGGGTCACCCGCCCGCCCGCCTACGGCGCCGCCTGCTGCTCCCCCGACGGGAAGTCCCACCGCAGCGCCTCGTACAACGCCTGATAGCGCCGCTCGCGCCGGCCCCTCGTCCCGCGCTCCACCACGACCTCGACCAGCTGCTCGCTGTCCAGGATCGACAGGTGGTAGTGCATCAGCGTCGGCGCGATCCCGGTCCGCTCGGCCAGCTCGCGCACGGAGAAGCTCCGCTGCGGATGGTCGAACAGGATCGACAGCACCGCCAGGCGTACCCCGTCGCTGACCGCGCGCAGCTCGCCCAGACCGGCGATCCGCCGCAGCCGCGGCACCGGCTCGGTCATGGCGCCCCCTCCCCTTCCAGGTGCGGACCCGGGCTCGATGTGTCACACTTACCTCAGCGACGCCCCCGGCCCTCCCTGACGGCCGGGGGCACGCTTGTCTCCGGACCGCCCGCTAACGGCGCTGCCGCCCGACGGGCAGCAGGTAGATGGCGATGTTGTCGATGCCGTCCAGCCCGACGACCTCGTGCACCACGTCGTCGTAGAAGCCGCCGATCATCCCGACCGACAGCCCCGTCGCCGCACCGACCAGCGACAGGTTCTGCGCCAGATGCCCGGCCTCGGCCGTGGCGAACCGCAGCCCGCGCAGCCCGTACCGGGGCCGCAGCCGGCCCAGCTCCACGTACAGGGCGAGCATCGCGGGCAGCGCCGAGATGTCCAGCCCCTCGTACGGCGAGCGCCCGGGCTGGAACCAGTCGGAGGTGGCGACCAGGTCCACGTCGCTGGGCGCGTCGCCCAGCTGCCACAGCACCCGCTCGACGGGGTCGACGTGGTAGCAGCCCGGCGCCAGCCCGGCCACGTCCCGGGCGATCAGCCGCAGCCGCGCCACGTACTTCGCCCCCGCGCTCGGGTACGGCCGGTGCCCGAACCGGTAGGTCGACCCGTCGGGCAGGGTGATCTGCTCGTGATGCGACACCGAGTACGCCGTCCACAGCAGCGTGCCGAGGTCGGCCGCGTCCACCGGGCCCGTCAGCGCGCCGCGGGCCGAGCGCCTGCGGCGCAGCACGTCGACCAGCGTCGCGTTCGGCGCCTCGTGCGCGGGCAGCGGCGTAGGCGGGCTCATCCCGGGGAACCGGGGCAGCGACGGCGGGCCGTCGGCCTCCCGCGGCGCGTGGTCGCTCGCCCCGCCGAGCAGGTACTTGCTGGCCTCGTGGTAGCCGCGGTCGGCGGCCTGCACCCCGTCGGCGAAGAACGGCTGCGGCCCGGCCGGGGCCAGCGCCGTGCCCGCCACGAGCCAGCACACCGACCGCTCCTCGTCGGGGGTGATGCCCAGCCGGTTGAACATCATGTGCAGCTGCGACGCCCACACGGCCAGCCACCGGCCCGCACCCGCGGCGGGCTCCAGCTCCCGCAGCCGGGCGTGCGCGTCGCGGACCGCCGCCGCCCAGCCGGTGACCGGGCTGCGCCGCCCCTCCGGGTCGGCGGCGACCGCCTCCACCGTGCGGGTCCAGCGCCCGTTGAGGGTCGCCGCCTGGGCGGCCAGCACCCGGGCGGTGCGCTCCTGCATCAGCGCCGTGGGCAGCATCGCGACCTCGCCGTTCCAGCGCCAGCCCGCGGCGTGCGCCCGCAGCCACCGGGCGGCGCCCAGCCGGTCCAGGCCCAGCGCCGTCGCGGTGGCGATGGTCAGCTCGGTGGCGGCGGCCAGCCGGGTACGCGGATCGGGGGTGGCCGCGACCACGCGCACGGCGACCTCGCTGCTGCGGCAGAACACCTCCTCGGCGGTGGCCAGCGCGTCCGGGCCGCCGTAGCGGGCGGTCTCGGCGACGTAGGCGATCTCGCGCACGTCACCGTGCCGGTGCCAGTCCGCCTGCGACCGGGCGGCGTTGCCGCCCAGCCCCCGGTAGTAGGCCTCCCCGTCGATGTCGGCCGCGGTGAACGGCGCCTCGGCCAGCAGCCGGCCCAGCTCGTCGCGCAGCCACGCGGCGGTGGCCGGGTCGGTGCCGCGCAGCCGCAGCCGCAGGTGCGGCCCGCCCTCCCAGTAGCGGATGTAGAACCAGTCGGCGACCCGGCCCTCGTCGCGCAGCCGGTCCAGCAGCGGCGCGACGGTGCGGCACAGGAACCGGTCCAGGTCGCCCGCCGGCCAGTAGGCGAAGCAGTGCAGGCTGAGCCAGACGCGGGCGTCGCTCGCGAGCGTGGGGGCGGTCACGGCAGCACCTCCGGTGGGCTGAGGTCGTAGGCGAAGTCACGGACGCGCGAGCGCCCGACGAGCAGCAGGTAGAGGAAGTCCTCGGTGGGCGGCGCGCCGACGGCGGCCTCCAGTCGTGCCTCGCGCACGCTGCGCACCGGGCGGCACATCAGCCCGGCCGCGCCCGCCGCCACCGCCACGTGCTGCGCGAACGCGCCCGCGGCCAGCAGCAGCCGGTGGTATCCGGCCGCGCCGCCGTCGCGCACGGCGGCGGTGACGTCGGCGGTGACCGCCCAGGCGAGGTTCATGCCCGCGACGTCGACGGCCTCCCGCGGCATCGTGAACGCCTCCTGCACCCGGTCCATCGGCACGCCCTCGGCCAGCAGGCGGGGCGCGGGGCCGTCCGCGGCGTACAGGCCGGGGGCCAGTCCGGCGACCCGGGCCGCGACGGCGCGGTGGCGCAGGCCCGGCCAGGCCGCCGGGGAGCCCGCGGGCGGCCGGTGCGCGGCGGCGGCGAGCAGGTCCAGGGTGCCGCCGGGCAGCGGCCGCGGGTCGGCGTGCAGGCCGCGCGGGCTCAACCCCGAGCTGCGGTACGCCGCCCGGCGCCCCGCCACCCGCCCATGCCCCGCGGCCGGGGCGCCGTCGGGGCGCAGTGTGACGGTGAGTCCGCTGTCGCCGTACGCCGTGTCGGCCCGCCAGCCGTGCTCGGCGGCCGCGTCGGCCAGCGCGGCGGCGACATGCCCCGCCTCCAGCAGCACCAGCGCCTCGGCCAGCGCGCCGTAACCGGTCGGCAGCCGCTCCGGGTGCAAGGACAGCTCCAGCGTGAGGCCGTCGCCGCTCACCGGTCGGCCGCCGTCGCCGACCAGCGGGCTCCCTGCGAGCGCACCGCCGCCCGGCGATGAGCCTTCGCGGCGGACCGGCCCGGCGGGCGCGCCGACGTCCGGCGACGAGCCTTCGATGTTGTCCGGGCCGGCGGGCGCCTGGACGAGCCGGTCGCGGACCGGGTCGACCAGCAGCCTGCGGGCGCCGTCCACGATGGACACGTCGACGAGCCAGGCGGCGCGCGGAGACGGGTAGACGCGGTGTTCGTTGAAGGTGTTCCACGGCTCCCAGCGCCGCGGGCTCAGCACCGTGCGCAGTACCGCCACCGGCACGGGATGCCGCCGGGCCAGCTCGGCCAGCGGCAGCCCGCCGCGGCCGGGCGCGACCCGGCGCGGTGACGTGCCCGGCCGCACCGACTTGCCGTGGGTGTGGTCCCACACGCGGGACAGGGTGGTGTCCATGGCGGTCCTCACGGGAACGGGTGGGGGTGAAGGGGCAGGTCCTCGTACCGCTGCGGGGCCGGCAGCCGGCCCAGCCGGTGCGGCACCTCCAGCAGCCGGGGCAGGCCCAGGGTGCGGTGGTTGACGTGGCCGAACGTCATCGGCAGGCTGCCCGGCACAATGACCTTGGCCGAGTGCAGGCCCAGCCGGTCGCGCAGGCGCGGCTCGGTCTGGTCGACCACGACCACCTCCAGCCCGGCCGCGTCGAGCCGGGCGACCGTCTCGGCCAGCAGCATCGTCAGGTCCGGCGCCGGGGCCGGGTGGCCCGGCCACAGCTCGCGCCAGTCGTGCCCGTCCTGCTCGCCCAGCAGGAACCGGTGCCGCTGCGCGGCCTCCGGCAGGCTGTTGAGCGCGACGTGGTCGTCGAGGGTGTCCACCAGCGTCGGGTCGTCGAGCATCGGCAGCAGCCGCGACCGGTCGAGGTAGCCCGGTTTCGCGCGGGCCACGTCCGGGGTGACGAACAGGTCGACGACGGCCTCGGCGGCGGCCGAGCGCATCGCCGCCCGCGGGTCCGGGTGCGCGCCCGCGGCGAACAGCGCCTGCGGCCCGCCCGAGCGCGGATCGGTGGCCCGGACCAGCGACAGCACGGTCGGCACGCCGAAGTCGTTGGTCGCGTCGAACAGCAGCAGCTCGTATCCGGCGGCCTCCAGCCGGTCGGCCTGGTGGCCCAGCACGGGGTCGTCGGCCGGGACCGCGACCCGCCGCAGCGGCGTCTGCGCGTACCAGGCCATCAGGAACGCGTCGCGCTCGGCGACCTCGTACAGGCCGTACAGCACCGCCTCGGTGAGGTTGTTGCCCAGCCCGCAGCCGTTGGAGCTCTCGTACAGGAACCGCGGCCCGGCGCCGTGGCGCAGGCCCCAGTACGCGACGTGCTCGGGCACGGTGGCCAGCCGGTCGCGGGTCAGCGACCAGCCGTGCACCCAGCCGGTGCGCAACTGCGGCGTGTAGGGGGCCAGCCGGAACCGGGGATGGCCGGTGTAGGCCGGGTCGTGCAGGCCCAGCCGGGCCGGGTCGACGGTCGTCGCCGGGTCGAGCTCGTCGTAGGAGGCGTGCAGCACGGTGCGGCGCCCGTGCGGGCGCATCCCGGTCCAGCGCTCGGCCGCCTCGAACAGCGCGACCCGCTCGGCGCCGGCGTAGCCGCGGGCGCGGCCGTACCCGGACTCGCGGACCGCGCCCTCGCCCGACAGCTCCGCGGTGACCAGCGGCAGCGGCAGCCGCTCGGTGCGGCGCACGTGCGCGACCGGGCCGTGCCGCCAGTCGAACAGCTCGGCGCGCAGCCCTTCGCGGGTGGTGCGGTCGTTGGCCGCGCGGTACGCGTACGGGTCCGCCGCCGCCACCGGCGGCAGGCTGACGCGGGCGGCGTCCGGGGTGTCGTCGGGCAGCGGCGCGCAGACGTCGCAGCCCTGCCGGGCCGGGCGCACCCGGTGCGTGGACACGGTGAGCCGGTCGGCGCGCAGCGCCAGCACCCGCCCGCCCCATCCGGCCGGATCGGCCAGGATCCGGGCCAGCAGGGCGGCCGTGGCCGCCAGCAGCGTCGGCGGCAGCAGCCCGCCGAAGGCCAGCTCCGGGGTGCGCTGCGGCACGGCGGGGCCGAACACGCTCAGCCGGGCCCCCTCGGCGCAGGCCAGGCACACCGGCGCCCCCCGGTGCAGCACCGGGCCCACCAGGATCAGCCCGCCGTCGCAGCGCACCGGCAGCACCGGCCGCCGCCCCGCCCACGCCAGCCGGCTCAGCTCGGCTGCCTGCTCCCGGGTCCACCGCTGCAGCACCACGACCGCGGGTTCCCCCTCAGGGTCCAGCGATTGCAGCGCTTCGGGCAGGTCGACGGCGTGCAGCGCGGCGGCGAGGGCGGTCATGACGCCCACCGCACGACCGTGAACCCGACGGCGCCCAGCGCCCGGCGCAGCTGCGCGGCCTGCTCGGTCAGGCCGTCCTCGGCGGCGGCGCCGTCGACGGTCCACACGGCGGCCCGCGACAGCTGCGGCAGCGAGCGCAGCGCCTGCTGCAGCCCGTCCTCGGCCGCACCGGCACCGGCCGGCCAGTCCCAGCCCGCCGACCACGCCACGGTGTCCGCATCGGAGGGCCGCCAGACCGGCGCGGCGCCGGACAGGGTGACCGGGCCGGTCGGCACGGCGGCACCGGCTGCGCGGGCCTGCGCGGCGGCGACCGCGGCCAGCGCCGCGAACGCGACGGCGTCACCTGCGTCGGCCTCCACCGCCCAGGCGACGACCTCGCCGCCGCAGGCGATCTCGGCGTGTACGACACCGGGCGCCGGCTGCCGCACGTGCACCCAGGCCGGGTGTCCGAACCGCAGGGTCAGCGCCTTCCACCAGCGGCGGGCCGCTGGCGAGCCGCTCCACGCCGTCTCGGGCAGCGCGACGGCGTCGAGGTCCTCGACCACCGCGTCGGCCAGGCGGCGCAGCGCCAGGCCGCGGGCGTGGCGCTCGTCGACCCCGACCGCGACCGGCCCGGCGTCACCGGCGGCGAGCAGCCGCTC
>NZ_JBFAOU010000008.1:0-110613 GCF_040675365.1 Catellatospora sp. NPDC049609
GATCGCTGTTTCGGGTCGGAAACTGCAGTCTGGCTCCACTTTCGGACCCGTGACAGCGATCTCCACCGCTGCCGGAGCACGCCACCGACCGTGCGGCCACCAGCGGACGTTAAGAAGGGCACCTTCTACAACGCATAGCGTTAAGAAGGTGCCCTTCCTTTACGTGCTGCCCGTCCCGGGGAGGCGGCCCCGGGACGGGCAGGGTTCCGGTGGCGTCAGCGCAGGGCTTCGGCCAGCTCCTCGCCGAGGCCGGGGGTCGGCTCGTCGGTGCGCTGCTCGTGCCGCGGGGCCGCGTGCTTGGCGGTGCCGGCGCGGCGGCGCTTGACCCGCTGCTTGAAGCCCTCGACCAGCGAGTAGAGGACCGGCACCAGGACCAGGGTGAGCAGCGTCGAGCTGACCAGACCGCCGATCACGACCACCGCGAGCGGCTGCGAGATGAAGGCGCTCGACTCGGTCAGGCCCAGCGACATCGGCAGCAGCGCGAAGATGGTCGCCACGGCCGTCATCAGGATCGGGCGCAGCCGTCGCCGGCCGCCCTCGATGATCGCCTCGCGGACGCCGTAGCCGTCCGCCCGGTACTGGTTGATCAGGTCGAGCAGCACGATCGCGTTGGTGACCACGATGCCGACCAGCATCAGCAGACCGATCATCGCGGCCAGGCCGAGCGGCTGCCCGGTGATCGCCAGCAGGCCCAGCGCACCGGTGGCCGCGAACGGCACCGAGATGAGCAGGATCAGCGGCTGCACCAGCCCCCGGAACGTGGCGATCATGATGATGAACACCAGCGCGATGGCGACCAGCATGGCCAGCCCCAGGTCGCCGAAGGCGTCCTGCTGGGCCTCGGTCACGCCGCCGATGGAGTAGGACGCGCCCTCGGGCAGGTCCAGGCTCTTCAGCTTCTTGTCCAGCTCGGCGTTGATGGTGCCCAGCGCCTCGGCGCTCGGCGTGCCGGTGACCTTGGCCGTGCGGACCTGGTCCACGCGGTTGATCTGGGCCGGACCGGCCACCGTGGTGACGTCCGCGACGTCGTCCAGGGTGACGCCGGGGCCGATCGGCAGGGCACGCAGCGCGGCCAGGTCGGCCGGGGCCGCCCCGGTGCGCAGGATCACCGGCTGCTCGATGCCGTTGACCACGACGCGGGTGAGCGTGGTGCCCCGGAAGGCGTTGCCGACCAGCTGGCCCAGCGCGGCGTCGGACAGCCCGAACCGCGCCGCGGCGGCCCGGTCCAGGGCGACCTGCACCTGCGGGGTGCTGGCGGCCAGGTCGCTGTCGACCTCGGTGACGTTGGGCAGCTCGGAAACGGCCGTACGGATCTGCTCGGCCGCGGCCCGCAGCGTGGCCTCGTCGGACGCCTCGACCGCGACCTCCAGCCCGTTGCCGCCGAAGCCGCCCTGCACCGCGCCGACCACGACCTCGCCGACCTGGCTGTCGTCCAGGGCGTCGATCTTGTCGCGCAGCGAGTCGGTCAGCACCTTCTGGTCGGTCTCGTTCTCCGAGGTCACCTGGAAGCGGGCCTGGGTGGTGTTGCCACCGCCGCCGCCACCGCCGAACAGGCCGCCGCCGCCACCGACGGTCACCTGGTACGACTTCACGCCGTCGGTCTCGTCGAGGATCTTCTCGACCCGCTTGGCGGCCTCGTCGGTCGCGGTCAGCGAGGTGCCGATCGGCATGGTCTGGGTGATCGCGAACGAGTTGCCGGAACTCTCGATGAAGCTGGTCTCGATGCGGGTGGCCAGGTAGCCGGTGCCGCCGATGACGCCGAGGGCCAGCAGCAGAGTGATGAAGCGGTGGCCCAGCGACCAGCGCAGCACCGGGACGTACGCCCGCTGCAGCGGGTTGCGCAGCTCCTTGGCCTCGGCCTGGACCCGGATCTGCTCCAGCTCCTCGGCGGTGCCCTGTGGCGACTTGAGGAACCAGTACGCCATGACCGGGACGATGGTCAGCGACACCAGCAGGGAGGCCAGCAGCGCCGCGGTCACGGTCAGGCCGAACGGGCCGAACAGCTGGCCGACCATGCCGCCCACCAGGGCGACCGGCAGGAACACCGCGACGGTGGTCAGCGTCGAGGCGGTCACCGCGCCGGAGACCTCCTTCACCGCGGTGAGGATCGCCTCCTTCTTCGGTTCGCCGTACTCCAGGTGGCGCTTGATGTTCTCCAGCACCACGATCGAGTCGTCGACGACGCGGCCGATGGCGATGGTCAGACCGCCCAGGGTGAGCAGGTTGAGCGAGTAGTCGCCGGCCCACAGCGCGATCAGCGCGATGACCACGGAGACCGGGATCGACACGGCGGTCACCAGCGTCGAGCGGACCGACAGCAGGAAGACCAGGATTACCAGGACGGCGAAGGCCAGGCCCAGCGCGCCCTCGGTGGTCAGGCTGTCGACCGAGCGCTCCACCTCGGGCGCCTGGTCGAAGATGACCTGCAGGTCGCCGCCGGTGCCGAGCTGCTCCTTGAGCTCGGGCAGCTTGTCGTTGACCTGGTGCGAGATCTCGACCGCGTTCGCGCCGGGCAGCGCGGTGACGCCGACGCCCAGGCTCGGCTTGCCGTTGGTGCGGGTCAGCGTGGTCGCGTCGGCGGGGGCCGAGGTGACCGTCGCGACGTCCTTGAGCTGCGGCAGCGCGGCGGGCTTGGCACCCGCGGCGGGCTTGCCGGCCGGCTTGAGGTAGAGGTCGCCGATCTCCTCGACGGTGGAGAAGCGGGAGCCGACCGCCACCGAGTAGGTCATGCCGCCGTCGGCGATCACGCCACCGGGCATGCTGATGCCGTTGGCGGTCAGCGCGCCGGTCACCGCCTGCGCGGTCAGCCCGGCCGCGGCCAGCTTGACCGGGTCCAGGTCGATGGTGACCTGCGGGGTGCGGTCGCCGGTGAGGGTCGCCTCGCGTACCCCCTCGATGTTGTTCAGGGCCGGCAGGACGGTGGCGCGCACCCGGCGGGCCAGCTCCTGGTCGTCGCCGCCACCGCCGCTGGCGGCGAGCTGGATGACCGGGATGTCGTCGGTGCTGCCCGCGAAGACCGTCGGGTCGACGTTCTGGGGCAGGCGGCTGTCGATGCGGGCCAGCGCCTGCTGGATGTCGCCCTCGACCTGGTCGACGTCCACGCCGTAGTCGAAGCTGACCATGACCGAGACGGAGCCGTTGCGCGAGGACGAGGTCACCGCGGTCACTCCGTCGACGCCGGCCACGGCCTGCTCGATCGGGATCGCCACCTGCTGCTCGACGATCTCGGGCGTCGCGCCGGGATAGACGGCGACCACGGAGACCATCGGGAACTGCAGGTCGGGGAACATCTGCTGGCGCAGTTGGGGCAGCACGAAGGCGCCGGCGCCGAGGATCGCCACGGTGATCAGCGCGACGAGCCCGCGATTGGCAAGGCTCAGCCTGGCCAGGAAGGACATGACGACTCCAGGAGCTTCATGGTCGAGCGGTATGGGGGATACGACCGCCCGCAGTCAACCAGGTCAACGCGCAGGAACTGTGAACTGAAGCTGAAAGCCAGCCGAAAGCCGGTCCGGGTCCGGTTCGTGCTCCGTGGAGTTGTCGGGGTGACAGGGGGGAACGAGGCTCCACGATACGCATCCCGCTCCGGCGAAACGGATGAAATCGGACGTGACCCGTATGACTTTCAGCATTTATTCGGGTTTCTTGCAGGGCGCATGCGGGACGGCTCGGGCACACTTGCCGCACTCGACGAGACCTCGATGAGGAGTGGGCGATGAAGCCGGAGAAGGGCGAGCAGCGGCGGCTGCTCGTGGTCGACGACGAGCCCACCATCGTCTCGCTGCTGTCGGCCAGCCTGCGCTTCGTCGGCTTCGAGGTGCGCACCGCCGCCACCGGCGCCGAGGCGCTCGCGGTCGCCGCCGAGTTCAAGCCCGAGCTGCTGGTCCTCGACGTGATGCTGCCCGACTGCGACGGCTTCGAGGTGGTCCGCCGGCTGCGCGCGAACGGCGCTCACGTGCCCGTGCTGTTCCTGACCGCCCGCGACGGCGTGCAGGACAAGATCACCGGGTTGACCGTGGGCGGTGACGACTACGTGACCAAGCCGTTCAGCCTGGAGGAGGTCGTCGCCCGGATCCGGGCCGTGCTGCGCCGCACCTACGCCGGGGCGGCCGCGCCCGCCGACGACTCCACGCTGCGCTTCGCGGACCTGGAGCTGGACGAGGAGACCCACGACGTACGCCGCGGCGGCAAGCTGGTGCGGCTCAGCCCGACCGAGTTCAAGCTGCTGCACTACCTGATGGTCAACGCCGACCGGGTGGTCTCCAAGGCACAGATCCTGGACCATGTCTGGCGCTACGACTTCGGCGGCGACGCCCGCATCGTCGAGTCCTACATCTCGCTGCTGCGCCGCAAGGTGGACATCGTCGACCCGCCCCTGATCCACACCTTACGGGGGTTCGGGTACTCGCTGCGGCTGCCGCGGTCGTGAGGCGCCTCATGCGGGGGCCGAAGCGCTGGTCACTGCGGGCCCGGCTGCTCGCCGGGGTGCTCGCGCTGGTCGCCGCCGGCTTCGTGGTCGCCGACCTGGCCAGCGTCTCCCTGCTGCGGATGTACCTGGTCCAGCAGATCGACGAGCAGCTCGACCTCGCCGTGCGCGGGCTGGCCCAGAAGGAGCCCGCCGAGTTCACCGAGTCCGACGTCGCGCTGCTGGCCCGCGACGAGACCCAGCGCAAGACCTTCTTCGACGCGTACGTGCTGGAGTTCCGTGACGCCAAGGGCAACGTGGAGCTGCGCTACCCCGGCGAGAACGACCAGCGCGGCGCGCCCGCCCTGCCCCCGCTGGACCTGGCGTCGGTGCGCCAGCGCGCGGGCACCCCGTTCTTCGTGCCCAACGAGGAGGCCTACCACCGGCACCCGGGCTACCAGGTGCTGGTCGGAGAGCGGGACAGCGGGCGGGGCAGCGTCGTCATCGCGTACGACCTGACCGGCGTCGCCAAGACCATGGCGCGCCTCGGCGCCATCGAGATCGCGGTGACGCTGGCCGTGCTCGGCCTGGCCACCGCGCTCGGCGTGTGGGTGATCCGGATGGGCCTGCGCCCGCTCACCGAGGTCGAGCAGACCGCCGAGGACATCATCGCCGGGGGTGACCTGTCCCGCCGGGTGCCCGAGCAGGTCAGCCCGCGCACCGAGATGGGCCGGCTGTCCCGCACGCTCAACACCATGCTTGCCCAGATCGAGGGCTCCTTCGCGGAGCGTACGGAGTCCGAGGCGCGGCTGCGCCGCTTCGTCGCCGACGCCTCGCACGAGCTGCGCACCCCGCTGGCCGGCATCCGCGGCCTCGCCGAGCTGCACCGGCAGGGCGTGGTCACCGACCCGGCCGAGGTGTCCGCGCTGCTCGCCCGGATCGAGACCGAGGCCACCCGGATGGGCCTGCTCGTCGAGGACCTGCTGCTGCTGGCCCGGCTCGACGAGCAGCGGCCGATGCGCAGCGAGCCCGTCGACCTGGTGCCGATCGCCGCCGACGCGATCGAGTCCGCCCAGCTGCGCGAACTGGACCGGCCGCTGCGGCTGGAGCTGCTCGACGGCGACGCGCCGGTCGTCTGCGGCGACGAGGACCGGCTGCGCCAGGTCGTCACCAACCTGCTCGGCAACGCGCTGACACACACGCCCGCCGGCACGCCGGTCACGGTGCGGGTCGGGGTGGAGAAGGGCCGGGCGCTGCTGGAGGTGGTCGACCGGGGTCCCGGGCTCGCGCCCGAGCACGCCGAGCGGGTCTTCGAACGCTTCTACCGCGCCGACCCGGCCCGCGCCCGCGACCACGAGCGCTCGCCCGCGGCGGGCTCCGGGCTGGGTCTGTCCATCGTGGCGGCGCTGGTCGCCGCGCATGGCGGCGAGGTCTGCCACCGCCCCACCCCGGGCGGCGGCGCCACCTTCCGCATCACCCTCCCGCTCGCCCTGCTCTGACCCGTCACCGCCTGCTGCCGTCCCCGCCCGAGTCGGGCCACGGTGAATGCTCAGGCGGCGGCGCGCCGGCGCGGGTTGGCGGCCAGGGCGAGGTGCGCGATGGTGTCGATCCGGCGCTGCTGCGGCAGCGGCAGGGCACGGCTGCGCAGGTCGGCACGCAGGCGCGGGTAGAGGTCCGCCACCCGGATGTAGTCGCCGGCGTCGTCGATGCCCTCGCGCAGCAGCCGCAGGATCGCGGCGGTGAACGCCGTGTTGCGCTCATCGGCCGGGGCGAGCGCCTTCACGCTCGCCGCGGTCGCGGTCAGCAGGTAGGTGCCGCGTACGTCCAGCTCGCCACCGGGTGTCCCGTCGCCCGACAGCCAGCCGATCGCCTTACCGGCGTAGCAGCAGTCCAGGATGATGACGCAGCGCCGCGCCGGGCTGCTGAGCACGATGTGGCGCACCTGGTCGAAGGCGAGGGCGCTGATCCGCGGCCGGGCGCTGATGGTGCTGGAGTAGGCGAGGTAGAGATCGTCGGCGGCGTTGACGCCGTGCCCGGCGTAGTAGACCAGCAGCGTGTCCGTCGCCTCCTGGGCCAGCTCGTCGACCCGGGCCAGATCGTGGTGTTCGAGCTGGTCGAACGCATGCACGCGGCGCGGGTCGAACACGCCGCCCGGCTCGCTGAGCGCCGTGCTCAGATCCATCAGGTTGCGCGACACGGCGGGGACGTCGCCCAGATGCGGGTCGCGGGGGAACCTGCTCGCGCCGAGCAGGACCGCCACCGACTCCTCGCGCACCGGCAGCACCACCGGCTCCGCGGGCCGGGGCGGTGGCGAGTCCGGCCGGGCCACGGCGGTGATCGTCGCCGCCGGGGGCGCCGGGTCGGCCGCTGTCGCGGGCACCGCGGCCGCCATCGCGGATACGGCCGGCGGCGCCGCCCGCCCCGGTGCCGCCGGCTGGTCGGCCATGATGCGGATCAGTTCGCCGATGGTGGCCGGGGTGATCACGAAGCCGTCCGGATCGGCCTCCCGCCACTGCTGCTGCAGCAGTGCCTGCTCCCGCAGCAGGCTCGCCTCCTGGTCGTGGAGCTGTGCGACGGCCTGGAGATTCTCGGCCGCGACGGCCAGCTCCCGGTCCCGGCGGGCCGTGGCGAGCCGGGCCGTCACCTGCCGCAACTCGGCGGGCGGCTCGCCGCGTCGCATCCGCAGCAGCTGCGCGGCCTCCTCCAGCACCTCCAGCGCGGCGCCCGGGCGGTCCCGGCCGGGCAGGCCGACGACGCTGTAGAGCGCGGCCTCCTCGACCCTCATCGAGTGCCGCTGCTCGTACGAGCCGACGAGCGTGCGCAGCACCTGGATGGTCTCGAGGGGGGACAGCCTCTCGACGGGGACGGGCACGAACTGCGCGCCGAGCTCGGCCAGCCGGTCGCGGTGCGCCTGCGGCGTCGTGGTCAGGACGATCCGGTGCCGCTCGACCGCGGCGAGCCGGCGCAGATAAAGCAGACCGCTGCCGGGCATGACGTCGACGATCCGCTCGACGTCGTCGAACGCGAGGATGAGGCCCTGCGCGCGCCGCGTGTTCGGTGCGGTCAAGGCGTCGTGCACCGCCTGCAGCGCGGCGGCCGCCTGGGCGCCGTCGGCGGGCAGGGTGTCGCGCCGGACGGCGTAGACCTTGTGCCCGCGCAGCACGTCGGGGGCGCGCCCGGACTGCACGAGCTGCGCCAGGCCGTGCAGCAGCGTGGTGCGCCCCGCGCCCGGCTCGCCGACCAGGACGGCGGCGTTGCCGCCGGCCCGGGCGAGCACCAGCATGGTCCGCTCCAGCAGCCGGTCCCGCGAGACGACCGGCGGGTGCGGGTCGGTGCGCGTCCCGCTGGTCAGCTCGACGGCGTACGGGCGGATGAGCCGCTCGACGGGCGGCGCCACCACGAACTCGGGGTGGCCGCTGAGCGCCTGGATCACCCGCTGGCGGGTCGGCTCGAGCTCAGCGCCGAGCTTGACCAGCACCTGGGCCGCCACGCCCTCGCCTTCGCGGATCAGGGCAAGCAGCAGGTGCTCGGTGCCGACGTAGTTGTGGCCGATCTGCAGCGCCTCGCGGATCGACAGGTCCAGCACCTTCTTGGCGCGCGGGGTGAACGGGATGTGCCCGCCGGGCGCCTGGTCACCCCTGCCGATGATCTCTTCGACCTGCCCGCGGACCGCGGTCGTCGAGATGCCGAAGCTCTCCAGCACCAGGGTGGCGATGCCCTCGCCTTCGCGGATCAGGCCGAGCAGCAGGTGCTCGGTGCCGATGTAGTTGTGGTCGTACGCCTTGGCCTCGTCCTTCGCCAGCACCATCACCAGGCGCGCCCGGTCGGTGAAGCGCTCATACATCGCGCTGCACCTCGTCGAGCGCCGCCAGCACCCGCAGCGCCAGCTCCTCGGGGTCGTTCACGCGGGTCGAGTCCACCTCCACCTCGCGCTCGCCGACGCGTACCCGCACCTTGGTGCGGCGCTGGGCGAGCCAGGCCGTCAGCGCGGCAGCCAGCGCGGCCATCAGCTCCGGGTTCTCGGCGGCCCAGTGCAGCGCATCGGTGACCGGGCCCAGCTCACCCCGGCCCGGCGGCAGGTCGACCCGGGTGATCCGGGTGCCGCGCAGGTCCGCGTCGCCGCGGAGCGCCGACTCCAGGGAGAGCAGCTGGTCACCGTCGCCGTTGATCTCAACACGCAGAGTCACTCGCCGTACGATAGCGCCTGCTCCCTCCGAAAGGGACGAGTGAACGTCCCCCCGCAGGGTGGCGTTAAGGGTGATCCTCGCCTGCCTTCAGCCCGGCTCAACTGGATGATCACCCCACGTGCCGGAATCCCCAGTCCCACCGCCGTTTCTGACCCCGAACAGCGATCATCGCCGCGCCCCCGCCGGGGACAGCGCTGTCGATCATGAACTTGCGCCCGCGACACGCCGTCGAACCGTGCCCTAAGTTCATGATCAACGAGGGTGGGGGTGGGGTGGGAGGGGAACCTTAAGGCGGGGTTAAAGATCGGTGGGGGGCTCTTGTGTGGCGGCGGTCACGGGATTTAACTTTTAGCAAACTTAACTAACGGTTTCTCTCGTGATTGCTTCGCCCCAGGAGGGTGTCGTGAAACGTAAGCCGCTTCTCCATCTTTTCGTTGCTACGGTGACGGCGCTGGTCGGGACCGCTGTGGCCGTGGCCGTGGCGGGGACCGCCGGTGGCGCCGTGGTGGATCACAACGCGTGCCGGCCCGATGGTCTGTATCAGACGCCCGGGGTGGCGGTGCCGTACTGCGACGTGTACGACACCAACGGGCGGGAGGCGATGGGGGCGGGTCACCCGCGCCGCATCATCGGGTACTTCACCAACTGGCGCACGGGTAAGAACGGCGCGCCGGCGTACCTGGCCAACCAGATCCCGTGGTCGAAGATCACACACATCAACTACGCGTTCGCGCACGTGGACGGGGCCAACAAGATCTCGATCGGCAACCCGGCCGCGGCGAACAACCCGTCGACCAACATGACCTGGCCGGGCGTGGCGGGCGCGGAGATGGACCCGGCGTTCCCGTACACCGGGCACTTCAACCTGCTCAACAAGTTCAAGAAGCAGTACCCGGACGTCAAGACGCTGGTCAGCGTCGGCGGCTGGGCGGAGACCGGCGCGTACTTCGACGACGCGGGCACGCGGATCGACTCCGGCGGCTTCTACCGGATGACCACCAACGCCGATGGCTCGATCAACACCGCGGGCATCAACACGTTCGCCGATTCGGTGGTGACGTTCCTGCGCACCTACGGCTTCGACGGCGTGGACATCGACTACGAGTACGCGACGTCCAACAAGGACGCGGGCCACCCGCTCGACTTCGCGCAGTCCAACGCGCGCCGGGCCGGGCTCAACGCGTCGTACCAGGTGCTGATGAAGGCGCTGCGGGAGAAGCTCGACGCCGCGGCCGCCGGCGACGGCAAGTACTACATGGTCACCGTCGCGGCCCCGGCCTCCGGCTGGCTGCTGCGCGGCATGGAGTCCTACCAGGCCACGCAGTACCTCGACTACATCAACATCATGTCGTACGACCTGCACGGCGCGTGGAACCAGTACGTCGGCCCGAACGCGTCGCTGTTCGACGACGGCGCGGACAACGAGCTGACCGCGGGCGGCGTGTACAGCGCGTACTCCGGCATCGGCTACCTCAACACCGACTGGGCGTACCACTACTACCGGGGCGCGGTGCAGAGCGGCCGGATCAACATCGGCGTGCCGTACTACACCCGCGGCCACAAGGACGTCACCGGCGGCACCAACGGCCTGTGGGGCACCGCGGCGAAGACCGCGAACTGCCCGATCGGCACGCAGAGCCCGTGCGGCAACGGCGCCATCGGCATCGACAACCTGTGGCACGACAAGGACACCCAGGGCAACGAGGAGCCGGCCGGGTCCAACCCGATGTGGCACGCGAAGAACCTGGAGAACGGCATCGCCGGGTCCTACCGGACGGCGTACGGGCTCACCCCGGCCACCGACCCGGCCGACAACCTGACCGGCACCTACACCCGCCACTACTCCTCGACGCTGGTCGCGCCGTGGCTGTGGAACGCCACCAAGAAGGTCTTCCTGTCCACGGAGGACGAGCAGTCCATCGCGGCGAAGGCCGACTACGTGGTCAACCGCGGCATCGGCGGCATCATGATCTGGGAGCTGGCCGGCGACTACGCGTTCGACACGGCGGCGGGCGAGTACCGGATGGGCAACACGCTCACCAACACCATCGCTGCGAAGTTCGCCACCGCGTCGCCGTACGGCGCCAGCCGGTCCAACACCGCGCTGCCCGCCCAGACGCTCAACGTGGACGTGTCGCTCGGCCAGTTCGCGCTCGGCGACTCGAACTACCCGATCAACCCGAAGCTGAAGCTCACGAACAACTCGACCGCCACCATCCCGGGCGGCGCGGTGCTGGACTTCGACTACGGCACCTCGGCGCCGGGCACGATGAGCCAGCAGTCCGGCTGGACGATGACGGTCACCCCCGGCCACACCGGCAACAACGTCGGCGGCCTGAAGGGCGACTTCCACCACGCGAAGGTGACGCTGCCGAGCTACCTGTCGGTGGCGCCGGGCGCGAGCGTCGAGATCACGCTGAACTACGTGCTGCCGATCGCGAGCCCGTCCAACTACACGCTCACCTTCGGCGGGCAGACCTACAACCTATCCGTCAACCGCGGCCGGGGCGGGGTCACCCCGTCGGGTTCGGCCTCGCCGAGCACGCCGACGTCACCCAGCGCGTCGCCGAGCACCCCGGCCACCTGCACCGACCCGGCCTGGGTCGCCTCGCAGGTGTACACCGGCGGCAACCGGGTCTCGCACAACGGCCGGGCGTACCGGGCGCAGTGGTGGACCCAGGGCGAGACCCCCGGCACCGCGTCGGTCTGGGTCGACCTCGGGCCGTGCTCCGGCGGCAGCGCCTCGCCGTCGGCGTCCCCGTCGCCGAGCCGCAGCGCCTCGCCCAGCCCCAGCGTGTCGCCGAGCGCCTCGCCGAGCCCCAGCACCTCGCCGTCGGCCAGCCCGTCGACCTCGCCGGGGGCGTACCCGGCGTGGGCGCCGAACACGTACTACGCGGCCGGCGCGCGGGTCACCTACGGCGGCCGGACCTGGCAGTGCCGCCAGCCGCACACCTCCCTCGTCGGCTGGGAGCCGCCGAACGTCGGCGCCCTCTGGCTGGCGGTGTAGCAGCGACCCGGCCCGTCGCGACGCCCCTCCTTCCGTCGCGCCGGGCCGGCCGCGAACCTCCTCCACAGTGATGCCGGTCCCGTCTGAGCAGGTCTGACAGCTCGGACGGGGCCGGCATCCGGCATGATGGCGGCGTGGGAACCACCGCGTTCGTGTTCGGCGGCGGCGGCGTGCTCGGCGCCGTCGAGGTCGGCATGCTGCGCGCGCTCTTCCGGGCCGGCATCCGGCCCGACCTGGTGGTCGGCGTGTCCATCGGCGCGGTCAACGCCGCGCTGCTCGCCGCGGACCCCGAGCCCGAGGTCACCGACAAGCTGGTGCGGCTGTGGGCCACCCCCGAGATGAACGAGGTGTACGGCGACTCGGTGCCGCGCCAGCTGCGCCGCCTGGCCACCCGTACCCACCTGCACTCGCCCGCCCCGTTGCAGCGGGTGCTGGAGCGGTCGATGCGGGCCGGCGCCACCTTCGCCGACATGGTCGTGCCGCTGCACCTGTGCGCCGCCAACGTCGAGCGCGCCGAGGCGCACTGGTTCAGCGAGGGCCGGGTCGTCGACGCGGTGCTGGCCGCCGCGGCCCTGCCCGGCCTGCTGCCCCCGGTGGAGCTGGGCGGTGAGCACTACCTGGACGGCGGCCTGGTGGCGTACCCGATGATCCGGGCGATCGAGATGGGCGCGGACGAGGTGTTCATGCTCCAGGTGGGCCGGCTGGAGCGGCCCCTGCAGCCGCCGCAGCGGCCGTGGGAGGCCACCAACGTCGCGATGGAGATCGCCCGCCGGGTCCGCTTCACCCGCGAGCTGGCCGCGGTGCCCGAGGGGGTGCGCGTGCACGTGCTGCCCGGCGGCGCCGGCGCCGACGAGAGCCCGTGGGCGTACCGCGACGCCGCCGCCGTCGGCCGCCGCGTCAGCGCCGCCTACGCCGCCTCCCGCGACTACCTCGCCGCCGTCGGCCGCTGACCCCAAGATCGTCCGATTTGCCTGGCAGATGGGCGTATCTCGGGCCGGCATTCGCCCATGTGCCAGGCAAATCGGATGATCAAGCGGGTCAGGCCGCGCGTGGGGTGATGGTGGACTTCTTGGCGGCGCGGGAGGAGCCGATGCCGAGGATGAGCTGGATGATGCCGAGCGCGATCAGCCACAGGCCGGTGACCCAGACGAGCACGGTGAGGGTGGGGCCGGGCCAGAAGAACAGGATCAGGCCGGCCGCGACGCTGAGCAGGCCGAGCAGGACGGTGCCGATCTTCGGCCAGGTGCCGTGGGTGCGGGCGAACCCGGTGACGATCTCGGCCACGCCGCCGACGATCCAGACGATGCCCAGGATGACGGCGAGCAGGGTGACCGTCCCGGTCAGGTTCCGCAGGCAGACGACGCCGACGATGATGTAGAGCACGCCGATCACCGCGATCAGCGCGCGATGCCCACCGCTCACGCCCTTGCTGGTCAGGCCCTCGACGACCCGGAAGATGCCGACCACGACGAGCCACACGCCGAGCAGCGTGATCAGGAACAGCAGCGTCTTGTCCGGCCAGAAGACCAGGAAGAGGCCGGCGGCCAGGGACACGAGCCCGCCGATGATCGCCATTCGCTTGAACGACTGCAGCGCGGCGGTCTCCAACTCCGCGTCTCCGTACGGATCAGTCATGGTGCGAAGATATCTCGCAATATCCCAGATTTCTCCCTTTTCGGATGAGTAGCCTCAGGCTGGAGTGAGGGGGAGCGATGAAGAGAGGCCCGCTGGAGTTCGTGGTCGTCGAGTTCACCGACGGCTTCCCCGGGCGCCGCATCGCGCCCGAGCTGCATCGCCTGGTGGACCAGGAGATCGTCCGCATCATCGACATGGTGGTGGTCGACCGGGCCGCCGACGGCACGGTCAGCTCGCACGAGCTGAGCGACTACGACGGCGACGCCGAGTTCGAGGCGATCGACGCGGCGATCCAGGCCGTCGACGGGCTCATCTCCGAACGGGACGTACGCGACCTCGCGGATTCGATCACCCCCGGCGCGAAGGCGCTGCTGCTGCTCTTCGAGCACCTCTGGCTGAGCAGCCTGCGCGCCGTCATCGACGAGTCGGGCGGGGAGATCATCGTGGACGAGCGCATACCCGAACCGATCGTGGACGCGATCGAGGAAGCGGTCGCCGCGACGGGCGGGAGGCTGCCGTGATGCTGCGCCGCCCGCCGGTGGTGCGGCGCGGTCCGGGTCTGCTCGGCACGGTCGCGCGGACGGCGGTCGTCGCCGGAACGGCCTCGGCGACCGCCGGTGCGGTGTGCCGCTGGTCGGACCGGCGCCAGCAGGCCGCGGCCCAGGAGGAGGCCGCCCGGCAGGCCGTACACGAGCAGCAGGAGGAGGAGCCGCCCCCGGCGAGCGCGGCGGGTGCCGAGCTGATGGCGCAGCTCCAGCAGCTGGCCGAGCTCAAGGCGGCGGGCGCGCTGACCGGCGCCGAGTTCGCCGCGGCCAAGGCGAAACTGCTGGGCACCTGATGGACGCCCCGGAGGAGGAACCGTCCCGCAGCGCCTGGGAGCGGCGGCGCGCCGGGGCGGTGACGGCCGCCGAGCCGGTCGCACCGCAGCGGCCGCCGCGCACCGGCACCGGTGCCCGGACCGCGCGCTGGATCGGGGCGACCCTGCTGGCACTGCTCGGCGCGGTGCTGGTCGTGGCCTCGGTGACCGCCCGCTACGCCCGCGCGGAGCTGCTCGACACCGACCGGTACGTGGCCACCGTCGCGCCACTGGCCTCCGATCCCCAGGTGCAGGCCGCGGTCACCGACCGCGTCACCGTCGAGATCATGAAGCGGCTGCCGCTGGAGAAGCTCGCCGGCGACCTGGCCGCCGCGATCGACCTGCCCCGGGCGCAGTCGATCATCGACCTGGTGACCCCGGCGGTCAGCTCCTGGCTGCAGACCCAGATCCACAAGGTGGTGGGGGAGATGGTCACCTCCCCGCGCTTCGCCACGGTCTGGACAGAGGTCAACCGCAAGGCGCACCAGAACGTCGAGGGCCTGCTCACCGGGCAGGGCGGGCCGATGCTGCACAGCAGCGGCACCGACATCGTGGTCGACCTGGGCCCGGTGCTCGCCGCCGCCCGCCAGGAGCTGGTGGACCGCGGGTTCGGCCTGGCCGCGCGCATCCCCGACATGTCCATCCCGTACACCGTCGCGCAGGTGGACCAGCTGCCCGAGATCCAGCGGTACGTCCACTGGCTGGACGTCAGCGCGACCTGGCTCCCGTTGGCGGCGCTGGCGCTGCTCGGGCTGGCCGTGTGGGCCGCGCCGAACCGGCGGCGCGGGCTCATCCTCGGCCTGCTGCTCAGCGCCGTGCTGCTGGCCGCCGCACTCGTGGTCAACCAGGTGGTACGCGACCGGGTCATGCAACGCGCGACCGAGCGAGGGCTGAACGCCCCGGTGGCGCTCGACGTCTACGACACCGTGATCCGCTTCCTGCTCACCGCGCTGGTGACGGTGCTCGTCGCGGCGCTGCTCGGGGTGCTGTGGGCGCTGCTGGCCGGCCCGTCGCGGCCCGCCGTGCTGCTGCGTCGCGGCATCAACGCCGTCGTCGGCCGGGTGGCCCGGCCGCTGGCCCGCGAGCCGTGGGCGGTGCGGACCGGCGCGTTCGTCCGGCGGAACTTCCGCTGGTTCGCCGTCGCGGTCGGGGTGCTGGCCGCCTGGTGGCTGCTGGCCCGGCCGTCGGTGGCCACGGCGGTATGGGCGTTCGTCTGCGCGGCGGTCGCCGTCCTGCTGCTCACCCTGGCCCGCCGCATGCCCGCGACCGTCCTGGTGCCCGCCGCGGTCGGACCGGGCGACGCCGTGGTGCCCGCTCCCGGGCTCGGCGACGCCGAGGGGCCCGCTCCCGCCGGGCCGGGCGACGCGGTGGCGCCAGCCGACGCCGCACCGTCGGGTCCCGGACACGTGACGGTGGTCGAGGAGCCGCCGCCCGCACCGCCGATCGCCGAACCACCCGCACCGGGCGAGGCGGCACCGCCCTCGTTTGAGCAGGAAGAACCTGGTGCGGAGTCGCCCGGCGGCGGCGACGGCCGGGCGCCGGGGACATCGTCGGGCCGGGCGGGGGATTCCTGACTGGCGCGACTGCGGCATGCTGTCGCGCATGGAGCCCGCCTCGACGTACCCCTGCCCGGTGTGTGGTCGGTCCGCGACTTTGGACGGCCCGTGTCCCGGTTGCGGGCGGGCACCCGACCCGAACGCCGCCGCGGTGCTGGCGCACGACGCCCGCATCGCCGAGTTGGTGCCGCGGGTGGAGCAGGCGCGCAGCGCGTTCGAGTCGCTGACGGCCCAGCTCGGGCAGCTCCGCCGGGACCGGGAGGCGTACGCCACCGCGGTGCGCGACGCCGTCGCCCGCGAGCGGTCGGCGCATGAGCCCACCCTGCTGACGATGCCGCCCACGGCGAGCACCCTGCCGCCCACGAGGAGCGCCCTGCCGCCCGCGACCGGTTCCCTGCCCCCGACGGCCGGGACGCTGCCGCCCGTGCAGGCCGGGCGTGGCCCGGAGTCCTCGCCGCGCACCGTGCAGAACCTGCTGTTCGTGCTGGGCGGGCTGCTGCTCGGCATCGCCGCGATCGTGTTCACGGCGGTGGCCTGGGCGGCCTTCGACGTGACCGGCCGCGCGCTGATCCTCGGCGTGCTGACCCTCGGCATGCTCGCCGTGCCGCCGCTGGTCCGCCGCCGCGCGCTCACCGGGACGGCGGAGACCTTCGCCGCCCTGGGCCTGCTGCTGGTGGTGCTCGACGGGTACGCCGTCTGGTACGTCAACCTCGGCGGTGTCGCGGACAGCTGGGATCCGGGCTTCTACGCGGGCACCGTCGCGGCCTTCACCGCCCTGCTCGGGTACGCCTACGCGCGGGTCGTCGGCACCGCCGCGACCCGGTTCGGCGCGCTGCTGGCGGCGCAGCCCGCGCTGCCCCTGCTCTTCCTGGAGTCCTCGGCAGACACGGCGGGCTGGTCCGCGATCTTCACCGCGGTGGCCCTCGGCGACCTGCTGCTCTACCGCGCGCTGCGCGGCCCCGCCGCCCCGGCACCCGTAGCGGCGAACGCGTCCGACTCGTCGGCGGATGGGCCCGCTGCCCCACCCGTCGGGACGAGCACCTCCATCGGGGCCGCTGCCGAGCCGAAGGCGGCCGGGGCGGCCGGCGAGGTGGCGGACGGCGGGAACGTGACCGCCGGGCCACCGGTTCCGGCGGCGATGCCGGGCAGGCTGGCGCTGAGCGTGCTGGCGCTGCTGGCGTACCTCGGCATGCTCGGCATCGGCGGCATCGCGGCGCTGTTCGCGTGGCTGCTCGGCGCGGACCCGGACACCGCGCTCACCGGCGCGCTGGCGTTACTGGCGGCGGCGGGCGTGCTGGCCGGTGGGCTGTGGCAGAGCAGCGGCGCGGCGACGTCGCTCGGCCGGTCGGCGGCGGGTGGCGTGGTGACGGTGGCGCTGGCCGCCGCGGTCGCGCGCCCGGCGCTGGTGCAGTGGCCGCAGCAGTGGCTGCTGGCCCTGGCGGGCGCGGCCGCGCTGGTGTGCGTCCTGGCCGCGGCGCTGCGCGGACCGCTGTCCGCGCGGCAGCCCGCGCTGGCCGACGGGCTGCGGGTGGGGGCGGCGCTCGCGCTGAGCGTGCCCGCGGCGTGCGCCGCCGGCTGGGCGCTCGCGGCCGGTTGGCAGTCCGTCGAGGACGCCGTCCCGTGGTGGGCCGCGGTGCCGGCGCCGTACGACGGCTCGTACTCCTGGCTGCTGCCGGTGTCACTGGTCGTGGTGGTGGTCGCGGCGTGGGCCGTGACCGAGCTGCCGGTGCGGGCCTGGGTGACGGCCGCGGCGGTGCTGCTGCTGCCGCTGGCGGTGCCGGGGCACCCGGCGGTGACCCCGTGGGCCGCGCCCGCAGTCGACCTGGCCGCGGCGGCGGGCGCGCTGTCGATGGCGCTGCTGCTGCGCCGGAACGTGGCGCTGTGGGGCGGCACGGCCGCGCTGCTGGCCGCCCACGCGCTGCTGGCGGGCGCGGGCACGCCGGCCCGCTCGGCGTGGACGCTGGGCGTCGTGGTGCTGCTGGGCCTGGCCTCGGCCGCCGTGGTGCTGCTGCGCGACGACGCGCCGGTCGCCGTGGGCGGGGCCGCCGGTGCGGTGGCGCTGGCGCTGCTGCCGCTCGCGGTGCACAGCGTGGCCGTCGTGGCGGGCGCCGACGACGTGTGGGCCCGGCGGGCGATGCTGGTGGCCGCGGTGCTGACGCCGCTGTGGGTGTACCTGACGCCGGGCCGCCTGCGCGACTACGCGGTCGGCGGCGGGCTGGTCGGCGCGCTGTGGGCGCTGCCGGGCTGGCAGCCCGGCCAGGAGCCGTCCGCCGTGTACGCCGCGCTGTGCACGCTGGCCCTGGCCCTGGTCGGCCTGCGGGCCCGCCGGGCGTGGGCGGAGCTGCCCGCCCAGGCCGTGCTGGCGCTGACCGTGATCCTGTGCGGCGAGGCGCTGCACCGCATCTTCATCGCGCCGCTGAGCTGGCTCACCCGGGTCTGGGCCGGGGATCCGGTCGGGACCGGACTGTCCGCCGAGCCCGTCGCGCCGCTGCCGTGGGCGCCCGCGATCGCGTTGTTCCTGCTGGTGCCCGCCGTCGCGGTGTGGTTCTGGCGGCCGTACGCCGCGCCGGCCGGCACCGGCGGATCGGGCGGGTGGGGCCGCGTCCCGCGTCCGGCGATCGCGGCGGCCGGGCTGACCGCGGGGATCGCCGTGCTCGTCGCGCTGGCCGCCGCGGGTGCGCCGTGGCCGACCGTCAGCGCCGTGCAGCTGCTGCTCGGCACGGCGCTGCTGGTGCTGGTCGCGCTGCGCCCGGCCGGCGTGCTGACGCTGCCGGGCGGCCTCTACGCGGTGCTGCTCACCGTCGTGGGGCTGGCGGGGCTGCTGGCCGAGAAGTGGTCCACCATCGCGGCGCTGGCCGTGGTCACCGTGGCGCTGAGCGCGGTCGCGGTCGGCGCGCGGGCCCGGCCGGTGCGCACGCTCGGCTGGCTGTCCGGCGCGGCGGTCAAGGTGCTGCTCGCGATCGCGATCGGCGAGGCCGCCGACCTGCGTACGGAGTTCACCGCGTACCTGGTGCTCGGCGTCGCGGCGATCGTGCTGGGCCTGGCGTACGCGCCGTTCGCGCGCGAGCAGCGGGCCGCGGCGGAGGCGGCGGCGCACTCGGCCGCGCTGGTCGCGCTGACCCTGTGCCAGGGGCAGGGCCGGCCGAGCGCGCTGGTGCTGGCGCTGTGGGGCGTCGCGGTCGGGCTGACCGTGCTGCGCGCCCCGGCCGGGGAGCGGGTCCTGCGGGCCGTCGGGGCCGCGATCCTGGAGTCGGTGGCCTGGTGGGTGATCCTCGCCGCGCAGGACGTGGGCGTGCTGGAGGCGTACACGCTGCCGGTGGCGCTGCTCGCGCTGGGCGTCGGCTGGTACGCGGCCCGGCACCGGCCGGAGCTGTCCAGCTGGCTGTTCGCCGGCCCGGCGCTGGTGGCGTCGCTGCTGCCGAGCCTGGCCCTGGCGCTGTCCGACGCGGGCGGCACGCCGCTGCGGCGGCTGCTGCTCGGCGCCGGTGCGCTGGCGGTCACCGTCTTCGGCTCGGTCCGGCGGCTGCAGGCGCCGGTGCTGCTGGGCGGCGGCACGCTGCTGGTGCTGGCTCTGCACGAGCTGCTGCTGGTGTCGCGCCTGCTGCCGACGTGGGTGCCGATCGCGGTGGGCGGCGCGGTGCTGCTGACCCTGGCGATCACGTACGAGCGCAGCCGCCGGGACATGTCACGGCTGCGGGCGGCGGTCGGCCGGATGCGGTAGTTCCCTCCCTCCGGAGCGGCAAACCGGCCAGAATGAGGCTAGGTGCCTCAAAGGGGGGAAGATGGACTTCTGGGATGTCTTCTGGCTACTGCTGATCTTCATCCCGCTGCTGCTGATCTGGGGCTTCGCCATCGTCGACATCTTCCGGCGCGACGATCTCTCCGGATGGCTCAAGGCGCTGTGGATCGTGATCGTGATCCTGATGCCGTTCCTCGGCACCCTGATCTACCTGATCTTCCGGCGGCCGGGGGCCACGCCGCAGGAGCGCCGGGCGATGGACGAGGCCAGCCGCGAGTTCGTGGCGAAGTACGCGCCGACCGACACCGCGCAGCAGATCAGCCTGCTGTCGGACCTGCACGACCGGGGCAAGCTCACCGACGCGGAGTTCGCCGCGGAGAAGGCCCGCGTGCTGGAGGCGGCGCGCGGCGCGTCGGCGGCCCCGCCCGCGGGCACCGTCCCCGGCGGGGGAGTGGTGCCGGGCACCCCGCCTGCGCCTCCGCCGCCGCCGTCCGGTGGCACGCCCCCGACCCGCCCGGCCGGGTTCGGCCCCACCGCCTAGCCGCCGCGCGGGAGCCCGCGAAGTGGGCGCGAGCAGCAACGGGTTGCGGCAGGTCGCGCTGCGAACCTAGGGTCTTTGCCTATGAGGTTCGAGGTCAGTCATGTGCTGGATGCGATCGAGCGGCGCCTGGGCACCGACCCGGGACTCGCCGCGGGCGTGCTCGACGTGGCTGAGTTGATCTATTGTGCGGATCTGGACGGCGGCCGGCCCGCCAACCTGGTGCGGCTCGGCATGGTCGTCGACGCGCTGGCGCGCCAGGTCGGCGAGGAGCACGTCTCGGCGTACTGCGTGGTGGACAAGTCGCTGCTGTCCAACCAGGACCTCACCTCGAACGAGCGCATGGTCATGCGGCGCTGGGCCGACGACGGCGTGGTCGAGGTGGTGCCCGGCGCCGCGCAGCGGGTCATCGAGGTGTCCGAGCTCACCGGCCTGCCGATCATCTCGCGGGTGCTGCCGGCGGTCTGGTCGCCGCTGCCCGGCGCGGGCGGCACCGTGCTGCAGCCGCGCGGCCCCGTGCCGTCCGGCCCGTCGCCGGTGGGGCGGCAGCTCATGGCCCGCTGGTGGCACTGCCCCGACCCGGACTGCGCGAACTTCGGCCCGGCCCGCCGCGGCAGCGGCCAGCCGGTGCCCCGGCTGCGCAACGGCCAGCCGGTCTGCGGCCGCCACGAGGTGCCGCTGGGCGACAACGGCCCGCGCCCGCCACAGCAGGTGCTGGCGGTGCGGGTGGACGGCATCATCCGCACCCGCTTCGTGGTCACCGCGGCCGGCCCGGTCGTGGTGGGCCGCGCCCCCGACGGCGGGCAGGGCCAGGTCGGCGTGCAGCTCGGCCCGTGGCTGAGCGAGGACGCGCGGGCCAAGGTCAGCCGCGCGCACATCTCCGTCGCGCTGTCCCCGCAGGGCGTCTCGGTGACCGACCTGAGCATGAACGGCACCCTGGTCCGGCTCGGCGGCGCCGCCGACGGCGAGCTCCAGCTCAGCCGCGGCGCCACCCGCCAGCTGGGCGTATCCGACATCGTGGAGCTCTACCCCGGCGTCGAGATCGGCCGCGTCGGCGCGCTGGCCAGCAGCCGCCCGCTGGACAGCTCCTCGGTCATGTCCGACGCCCCCACCATGACCTTCCGCCCCGGCTTCTGACGAAAGGAAGGGCACCTTCCCAACGGTTTCCGTTGTGGAAGGTGCCCTTCCTCACCTCGCGCCCCCTCAGGCCGCCGTTCAGGCCGCGCCGATGACCTCGGCGAGCTGGCGTACCGCCCAGGAGATCTCGTCCTCCTCGATGACCAGCGGCGGGGCCAGCCGGATCGTGGTGCCGTGGGTGTCCTTGGCCAGCATGCCGCGCGCCATCAGCTTCTCCGACGCCTGGCGGCCGGTCATCACGGCCGGGTCGATGTCGACCCCGGCCCACAGGCCGCGACCGCGTACGGCGGTGACGCCCCGGCCCATCAGCGCCCGCAGCTGCTCGTGCAGCAGGGCGCCCAGGTCGGCGGAGCGCTTCTGGAACTCGCCGGTCTCCAGCAGCTTGACGACCTCGATGCCGACCGCGCAGGCCAGCGGGTTACCGCCGAAGGTCGAGCCGTGCTGGCCGGGCTGGAGCACGCCGAGCACCTCGCGGCTGGCCGCGACGGCGGAGACGGGCACGATGCCGCCGCCCAGCGCCTTGCCCATGATGTGCATGTCGGGCTTGACGTCCTCGTGGTCCACGGCGAACGTGCGCCCGGTGCGGGCCAGCCCGCTCTGGATCTCGTCGGCCAGGAACAGCACGTTGCGCTGGCTGCACAGGGCCCGTACGCCGGACAGGTAGCCGTCCGGCGGGACCAGCACGCCGGCCTCGCCCTGGATCGGCTCCAGCAGCACCGCGACGGTGTAGTCGTCGACCGCCTCGGCCAGCGCCTCCAGGTCGCCGTACGGCACGATCTCGAAGCCCGGGGTGTACGGCCCGAAGTCGGCCCGCGCGTCCTCGTCGGTGGAGAAGCTGATGATCGTCGTGGTGCGCCCGTGGAAGTTGTCGGCCGCCACGATGATCTTCGCCTGGCCGTCCGGCACGCCCTTGACCTGGTAGCCCCACTTGCGGGCCACCTTGATCGCGGTCTCCACCGCCTCGGCGCCGGTGTTCATCGGCAGCACCAGGTCCTGGCCGGTCAGCTCGGCCAGACGCTGGCAGAACTCGGCGAACTGGTCGTGGATGAACGCGCGGCTGGTCAGCGTGAGCTTGTCCAGCTGGGCGTGCGCCGCGGCGATCAGCGCCGGGTGCCGGTGGCCGAAGTTCAGCGCCGAGTACCCGGACAGGAAGTCCAGGTAGCGCCGGCCGTCGATGTCGGTGACCCAGCAGCCGTCCGCCTCGGCGATGACCACGGGCAGCGGGTGGTAGTTGTGCGCCGTGTACCGCTCCGCCTCGGCTACCGCGGAGGGCGTACGGCTGTCGACGATCGAGTTCATGACCGCAGCTCCAGGGTGCAGCACTTGGGGCCACCACCGGCCAGGCGCAGCTCGGAGACGTCGACTCCGATCGGCTCGTAGCCGGCCTTGCGCAACTCCTCCGCGAGGTGGGTGGCCTGGACCGGCAGCACGACGTTCTCGCCGTCGCTGACCGCGTTGAGTCCCAGCACCTCCGCATCCTCGATATTAGCGATCACGGCGTTCGGGAACAGCTGACGCAGCACAGTCTGGCTGCCGGGCGAGAACGCCTCGGGCAGGTACGCGATGTTGGCGGGCTTGCCGTCGGCGCCCGTCGACAGCACCGCGAGCGCGGTGTCCAGGTGGTAGAAGCGCGGGTCCACCAGCTGCAGGGTGATCACCGGGCGGCCGAAGACCTCCTGCACCTCGGCGTGCGAGGCGTGCGCGGTGCGGAAGCCGGTGCCGGCCAGGACGTAGTCGCCGGCGAGCAGGATGTCGCCCTCGCCCTCGTTGACGTGCTTGGCGTCGTGCACCTCGTACCCGGCGCGGTCGAACCAGTCGCGGTAGGCCGGGCCCTCGTCGGCGCGCTCGGCGTGCCGGAACTGGGCGGTGAACATCCGGCCGTCGATCACGGTGCCGCCGTTGGCCGCGAAGACCATGTCGGGCAGGCCGGGGACGGGGTCGATGAGCTCGATCTGATGGCCCAGGTTCTCGTACGTGGCCTTGAGGCTCTCCCACTGGCTGATGGCCAGGGTGGTGTCGTACGGCGCGGCCGGGTCCATCCAGGGGTTGATCTTATAGGTGACGGCGAAGTGGGTGGGCCGGCACATCAGAAAGCGCTTCTGCATGACCTAACGCTAAGCGGGAAGATCGCAGCGTAACCATCATTCGGCCATGCGCGTGACCTTGTTTTCTTGCGCATTTCAGCATGTCGACCAACGATCCGTTGCGTCAACATCAACTTGTGCGGGCCTCGCGTGCGCCGCCGGCCGTTCCGACGCTAGCTCGCCGCCGCAACCGGCCGCATCCGGCGGGCGGCCGGAACCGCCGGCGCGGTGTCGTCGCGCGGCGCGGCGCGCCGGGGTGCGGGGCGGTTCCGCACCGCGCTGAACTGTCGTTAAAGTGCGGCGCATGACTGACAGCCAGCAAGTAGCGATCGTCACGGGCGCCGCCCGGGGCATCGGCGCCGCCACCGCGCTGCGGCTCGCCGCCGACGGGTTCGCCGTCGCCGCCGTCGATCTCACCGAGGAGAACTGCGCCGACACCGTCGCGGCGATTTCGAAGGCGGGCGGCCGGGCCATCGCGGTCGGCGCCGACGTCTCCGACTCCGCCGCCGTCGACACCGCCGTGGCCCACGTCGCGGCGACCCTCGGCGCCCCCGCCGTACTGGTCAACAACGCCGGCGTGCTGCGCGACAACCTGCTGTTCAAGATGACCGACGCCGACTGGGACACCGTCATGTCGGTGCACCTGCGCGGGGCGTTCCTGTGCAGCCGCGCCGTGCAGAAGTACATGGTCGAGCAGAAGTACGGCCGGATCGTGTCGCTGTCGAGCACCTCCGCGCTCGGCAACCGGGGCCAGGCCAACTACGCCGCGGCCAAGGCGGGCCTGCAGGGCTTCACCAAGACCCTCGCCATCGAGCTCGGCCCGTTCGGCATCACCGCGAACGCGGTCGCGCCGGGCTTCATCGTCACCGAGATGACCGCCGCCACCGCGGCGCGCGTCGGAGTCGACTTCGAGGCGTTCCAGGCCGCCCGCGCCGCCGAGACGCCGGTGCGCCGGGTCGGCACCCCCGCCGACGTCGCGCACGCCATCTCCTTCCTGGCCAGCGAGGGCGCCGGCTTCGTCACCGGCCAGGTCATCTACGTAGCCGGCGGCCCCCGCGGCTGACCCCGCCCCGCTGGTGCCCGCCCCACCCTGTTTCTCATAGACGTTGGCCTATCTGGATGACTTTTCGTAGATCAAGTTCATCCAGATAGGCCAACGTCTATAAAAAGCTACTCGCGGGTATTGTGATCTAGCTCACGGCATGGTTACCTCTCGGTAACTTCGTCGACGCACCGCTGACACCCCCGCGAGGTTCGCCGTGAGGAGATCCCTACCCCTCCTGACGCTGGTCGTCCTGTCGCTCGCCACCTGGGTAACCCCCGCCCAGGCCGCCCCGACCACCGGCTTCCGCTTCATCGACATCACCGCCCCCGACGGGGTCGTGCTCAAGGCCAACGTCATCGAGCCCACCGCCCCCGGCCGGCACCCCGCCGTCGTCTTCCCGTCCAGCTGGGGCCTCAACGACCTGGAGTACGTCGCCCAGGCCAAGGCCCTCGCCGAGGGCGGCTACACGGTGCTTTCGTACACCCCGCGCGGCTGGTGGTCGTCCGCCGGCGAGATCGACACCGCCGGGCCGAAGGACATCGCCGACGTGTCCCGGGTGCTCGACTGGCTCGTCGCGAACACCTCCGCCGACGCGTCGCGCATCGGCATGGCGGGCGTCTCGTACGGCGCGGGCATCAGCCTGATCGCGTCCGGCCACGACAGCCGGGTGCGCGCCGTGGCGGCGCTGTCCGGCTGGAGCGACCTGGTCGCCTCCCTCTACGGCGGCGACACCCGGCGCCTGCAGTCGTCGGCGCTGCTGGTCGGCGCGGCGGCGCTGCTCGGCGACACGAGCCCCGAGTTCGACGCGGTCATCGCCGACTTCTACGCCAACCGGAACATCGCCGGGGTGAAGGCGTTCGCGCGGGCCCGCTCCGCGGCGGCGTACCTGCCCGCGATCAACGCGAACCGCCCGGCGGTCCTGATGGCCAACGGGTACGGCGACACGATCTTCCCGCCGAACCAGCTCGTCGACTTCTACGGCGCCCTGGCCGGCCCCAAGCGGCTCGAGCTCGCGCCGGGCGACCACGCCATCCCCGAGCTGACCGGCCTCGCCGGGCTGGACAACCACGTGTGGACCTCGGTGCGGCGCTGGTTCGACCGGCACCTGTCCGGCATCGCCAACGGCATCGACACCGAGCCGTCGGTGGTGCTGCGCTCGATGACCGGCGGCCCGGTCGAGGCATACCCCGGCTGGTCGGCCACCAGCACCACCACCCGGCGGTACGGCCTGGGCGAGGTCAACTGGCTCACCGGCACCGGCCGGCTCGGCGGCGCCACGTCGACCGGCTGGTCGCGGCGGGCCTGGTTCAACGACGACACGCCCGCGGCGGGCGGCGTGGTGCTGCTCTCCAACGGCCTGCAGGCGCTGACCGGCATCCCCCCGACGGTCTGGCTGCCCGCGGTCGACCGCGACAACGCCGGGGTGTGGCTGGGCGACGAGACGGCGGCGACGGTACGCATCCGCGGCAGCGCCACGGTGCACGCCCGGTTCACGCCGACCGAGCGCCGCGGCACGATCGTGGCGTACCTCTACGACGTCGACTGGGCCGGCACCGGCCGGCTGATCACCCACGCGCCGGTCTCCTGGCTGGACGCGCCCGCGAACACGGCCCGCACGGTCGACATCGGCCTCCCGGCGACGAGCTGGGACGTGCCCGCCGGCCACCGCCTCGCGCTGGTGATCGACGGCCACGACGGCCTCTACCTCGACGAGAACGCCTGGCTCGGCTCCGCCGACTTCTCCGGCCAGTCCTGGCTCGACCTCCCCACCCGCTGACCCCCCACCACCGCCCCGCCCGCACATCTGGCGCAACTCTTAACGACTGGCGGTCTCGAAGACGCTTCGAAGCCGCGACTCTTTAAGAGTTGCGCCAGGGCTCGGCGGGGCCGGTGGTGGGCGGTCAGTCGGCGACGGTGCCGCGGGGTGGGACGACCAGGCCGTAGATGACCAGGATGCACAGGGCGATGTTGACGATCGACCAGAACGGGTAGACCGGCAGGTACAGCATCTGGAGCAGGGCGGTCGCGCCGGCCAGGCCGATGCCCGCGCCGCGCGCCCACTCGTGGCCGCCCAGGATGCCCGCGCCGACGGCGATCAGGATCGCCCCGAGGATGAGGTGCAGCCAACCCCAGGTCTGCAGGTTGAACAGGTACAGCTCGCCACCGGTGGAGGTGGCGTACGCGGCGTAACGGTCGTTGACGATCGCGAAGATTGCCTCCACCACGTTGAACACCCCCAGTAGCAGGATCATCAGACCGGAGAAGGACAGCCAGCCCGACCCGATGCGATCGGTCGCTTTCGCCACGGTCGACATAGCACCCACCTTCGTGCGAAACGGACGAAGCACCTTCACGTTATCCCTGCTCGGGCCGCTGCTCGGCCGGAACGGCGAAACGCCTCAGCCGGCGGCGGGCGCGGGCGGTTCCGGGTGGGCGTGCGGCTGCTCGCGGTGCCGGTGCGCGCGCGAGATCGCCCAGGCGCCCAGCGCGGTCGTGATGGGAACGGCCGCGATCAGGCCCAGCGTGCCGACCACGCCGCGCACGATCTCCGCCGCCATCACCTGCGTGGAGAGCACGTCGCGGGTGCCCGTCCCCGCCGTGACCAGCAGCAGCATCAGGGGCAGCGACGCGCCGGCGTACGCCAGGATGATGGTGTTGACCACGGAGGCGACGTGCGAGCGGCCGATCCTGATCGCGGAGCGGTAGAGGCGGCGGGCGCTCAGCGTGGGGTCCGCCAGCGACAGCTCGCCGACGATGGCCAGCTGCGTGATGGCGACGTCGTCGAGCACGCCCAGGGTGCCGATGATGATCCCGGCGAGCAGCAGCCCGCGCAGGTCCACGCCGGACAGCACGTTGGTGAGGATCGCCGCCTCGTCCGAGCCCGCGCCGGTCAGGTGCAGCAGGTTCGTGGCGAGCAGGCCGAGCAGGCCGGTGAGCACGAGCGCGGCCAGCGTGCCGAGCACGGCCATGGAGGTGCCCACGCTGACCCCGTGCGTCAGGTAGATCACCGCGAACATGATCGCGGCGGACCCGACGATCGCCACCGGCAGGGGCGACTCCCCGCGCTGGATGGCGGGCAGGATGAACAGCAGCAGCACCGCGAAGCTCACCGCGAGGCCGACCAGGCTGGCCACGCCGCGCCAGCGGGCGAACCCGATCACCGCCGCGATGAACAGCGCGACCAGCGCGACCAGCCAGCCCCACCGGTCGTGGTCGACCACGGCGTAGCGCTGCCCGCCCGCCGCGTCGGGCGAGGCGATCAGCACCACCTTGTCGCCGACGGCCACCTGCGGTGCGCTCGGCCCGGTCGGCACCACCGCGTCCACGGTCTCGTCGCCTACGCGCACCTGGGCGGTGCCGCAGTCGCCCCCGGGCTGCGCGGGCACCTCGCGGGGGCAGGCGGGCGTCGCGGCGACGACCTCGCCGTGCAGCCGCGGCAGGGTGTCGGAGGGCTGCTGCGGGGCCGCGCCGCGCGGCCACAGCACGATCAGGCCGATCAGCGTGGCCACCACCAGCGGCACGATGATCAGCGTGACGAGCCGGCGCAGGTCCGGTGGCGCGGGCGGGAGCGTCTCGCTGGGCTCGTGGCTGTGACCGGCTCCCATGAGCCGAACCTAGCCCGCGAACCCTCGGCAGTAGGCGCCTTTGGTCTCCTTGCCCGATCCGGTGACCAGCAGGGCGTACCGGTTGCCGTTGTCGGCGTACGTGACGAACGCGCGGCCGTCGGGCGCGACGGTCAGCCCCACCTGGTGCGCCCCGTTCTCCAGCGATGGCAGCACGGTGCGGCGGGCCGGTCGCGCGGGATCGGCCGGGCACTGCCAGAGCACCAGCCGTGCGGTGCCGCCTCCGGTGAACCGGGGCACCCTCTCGACGTCCAGCCCGTACGCCGCGTCCCCGGCGACCGCCGCCGCCGGGCTGACCCCGGGGCCATGCAACGACGGGCCGGCGACCAGGCGCTGCGTGCCGTCGCCGCCGGTGATCAGCACCGCCGGGGCGGCGCCGTCCTCGGGGGCGGGGATCTGTGAGATCCGGGCGTCGTCGCAGGCCGCGCTCGTGCAGGCGGCGAGGTGGGCGATGCGCCCGGCGGGATCGCGCAGCAGCACGGCGGGCCGGTCCTGCGCGTCCACCGTCAGCCGCAGCAGCGGCGCGGGCAGGGAGCGCTCGCTCGCGCCGACGGGCCCGGTGAGGCTCATCGGGAGTGTCGTCAGCACCCGCAGCGAGCGAGTCGTGCAGTGCACGGTGTTGCAGCGGGTGACCGCGAGCTGGACCCGCTCCGGTCCACCGGCCCGCTCCGGCAGCAGTGGCCGCGCGGTGGCGACCACGATCGTGCCGCCGGTCCCGGCTGCGACCGCGAGCTGCGACTCGGCCTCCTCGCCGCCGCTGTGCCAGCGGGTGATGCCGTCCTCACAGCTGCCCGGCCGGGGCCGGGAGTCCACCGGCCCCCAGGGCGCGGTGCAGCGCTGCAGTTGCACCGCGTCGTCGCCGTTCGTGATGATCACGGCCGGCATCGCCCGGCCGCGGATGCCCGCGGACAGGACGCTGCCGTCCGTGCCGATGGCGGTGGCGCCGTACGGCCCGCCCAGCATGAGCGGCTCCGACTGGCGGGAGCGGACGCTCGCGCAGGCGTCGTCGAGGCACCAGTGCGGGCCCCACGAGGTGACCACGACCGGATGCCCGCCCGCGGGCCACGCCGCCGCCAGCACCTCTCCGCTCCAGGAGACGTCGTGCCGGGTCGCGCGCGGGCTGCCGTACGGATTGACGACCGCCACCGCGACGCCCAGCAGGGCGGGCGCGAGCAGGAACGCGACCGCACCCGCGACGGCGGCCCGGGCCGGCGGGGCGGGGGCGGCCAGGCCGGACAGCCGGTGGTCCACCTCGTCGAGCGCCGCCTGCGGGCCCGGCTTGGCCACGGGCCGCTGCCGCAGGTAGGCGTGGGCGAGCGACGACGACTGCAGCGCGGTGGACGCGACGAGGGCCAGCGCGAGCGACGGCACGGCCGCCGCCGGCACTGACTCCGCGAGGGACCCGGCGATCGAGACGAGAATGGCGGGCACCAGCAAGCCGCCGAGCGTGATGGTGGCGCCGGTGCGCAGCAGGCGGCCGGAGGCCAGCGCGTGGGCGTGCGCGAGCCGGGGCCCGGCGCCGTCGCCGAGCAGTGCCGCCGGGATGACCAGCAGGCGGGTGGCCAGCACGAGCTGTGCCAGCAGGAGCAGGACGAGGACGACACCGGTCCAGCCCTCCGGCCGGCCCTGCTCGAACACGTTCAGCGCCAGGACCGCGGCCACCAGCAGGCCCGTCCCGGCGATGCCGATGAGCAGCAGCATCAGTCCGAGCCAGGGCAGCTTCCGCCCGGCCAGCCGCAGCGCCGCCCACGGCGACACGGCGAGTCCGCGTTGCCCGCCCGCCGCCACAGCGGTCCCGGCGGTCACCGCGGCGATCCAGCCGGCGGCGAGCACCAGCGTCCCGGCCGCGCCGGCAGTCTCCGTCGGGCCCGGGAGCAGCGCTCCGTCCAGGACGGTCGCGCCGCCGCCGCCCGCCAGCACCCCGATCGACTCGCGCAGCAGCAACGCCGGGGCCAGCGTGACGGCGGCCGTCACGAGCAGGGCCGGCCAGTACGGCGCCGCCGGGACCGTCGGTGCGGCGGCGTCCGGAGGGGAGGGCGGCTGTTGGTCGATGGTCGTCGGCACGCCCCGCAGCGTAGCGACGGCGTGCCCGTGCCACCGCCCCGTGCGGGAGGGGCGGCGGCTCAGCCCGGCGTGCCGACCACGGTGTGCGCCTGGCCCAGGGTGATCGCCCGGACGTGCTCGATGAGCGTGACCAGCACCTCGCGGCCGGACTTGCGGTCGCGCGCGTCGGTCAGCACCACCGGCACGTCGGGGTCGAGCGACAGCGCGTTGCGCACGGCCGGGATCTCGAACTGCTGGTGCCCGTGGAAGCAGTTGACCGCCACCACGAACGGGATGCGCCGCCGTTCGAAGTAGTCGATCGAGGGGAAGCTGTCGGCCAGCCGCCGGGTGTCGGCGAGCACGACCGCGCCCAGCGCGCCGATGGCCAGCTCGTCCCAGAGGAACCAGAACCGGTCCTGCCCCGGCGTGCCGAACAGGTAGAGCACGGCGCTGTCGCCGATGGTGATCCGCCCGAAGTCCATGGTGACCGTCGTGGTCCGCTTGGCCTCCACCCCCGACAGGTCGTCGGAGTGGGCACTGGCCGAAGTCAGCACCTCCTCGGTGTGCAGGGGCAGGATCTCGCTCACCGTGCCCACCATTGTCGTCTTACCCGCGCCGAAACCGCCTGCGACCAGGATCTTTATCGCAGTGGGTACGGACCGGGCACGGTCGTCACGCATGACGGAGGCCAAGGATCACCGCCTGGAGGATGTCGTCGTCCGGGACGTGGCCGGGGGCCACGGCGGGCGCCATGCGGATGACGGCGCCTTCATCGAGCAGGTCGGCGAGCAGCACCCGGACCACGCCGAGGGCAAACCCGGCGCGGGAGGTGAGCTCGGCGACCGATATCGGCTCCCGGGCGTGCTCGAGGATCGCCCGGTGCTCCGGTTGCAGATGCACGGCGTTGCGTCGCTGCCCCGCCGGTGCCGCCACCACGTAGGTGACGAGGTCGAACAGGCCCGCCCCGGGGCGCGCCCGGCCGCCGGTGACGGCGTACGACCGCACCAGCGGCCCGGCCTCGGCATCGAGCCACTCGTGCGCATCGTCGTGGTCAGTGTGCATGGGCCGAGGTCGGCCGGGGCTGGGTGCCCAGGCTGTGGCCGATGCGTTCGACGACCATGGCCATCTCGTACGCGACCATGCCGATGTCGGAGTCGGCGCTGCTCAGCACGGCGAAGCAGCTGCCCTCGCCGGCGTCGGTGACCAGCAGCACGGCGTCCTCCATCTCGATCACGGCCTGGCGCACCGGACCGGCCTTGAAGTGCCGCCCCGCGCTGCGCGACAGGCTCGCGAAGCCCGCCGCGATCGCGGCCATGTGGTCGGCGTCGGCCTGGGTCAGGTCCCGGGACGCGCCGCGCAGCAGCCCGTCGACGGAGAACACGACCGCCCGCCGCGCCGCGGGCACGCGGTCCACGAAGTCGTCGAGCAGCCAGTCCAGGCTCGCGGGATTGTTCATGATGTCGGCTCCTCAGGCGGGTCGGCCGCTGCGGGGGAGTCAGCGGCGGGCGGGGGCGCGGCGGGGACCGTCGCGGCTGTCCGGCCCCGGTGCGCACCGGCCAGCAGCGACGTCAGGAAGTTGCGGGTGCGCTCGGCGGGGCGCGCGGACTGCTCGGCAGCCGTCTCGGCGGCGCGCAGCGACAGGGCGGGCTCGGCGCGCAGCGGCGCGGCCAGGTGCGTCTGCGGGGCACGCACCGGCAGCCCGGCGGGCCCGGCCGGGTCGTCGGACGAGATGACGTCCGCCGCACCGGCGGGGGCGGTGGTGCCGTCGGCCGCTGTGACGGTGACGTCCGCCGCCGTGACGGTGACGTCGGTGGCGCTCGTCCCGTCGGCCGCGGTGGGGCGGCCCCCGGTCGCGGCGGCGAGGCCCCCGGGTGCGGCGGGGAGGGCGGGCAGCGCGGCCACGGGCGGTCCGGCGGGGGTGGCGGCCGGCGTCGGGGCGTACGCGTCGACGACCAGCTCCCGGGGGACCAGCACCACCGCGGTGAGCCCGCCGAACGGCGAGGGGCGCAGCGTGACCCGGATGCCGTGCCGGGCGGCCAGCCGGGCGACGACGAACAGGCCCAGCCGCGCGCTGTGCGCGGGATCGAAGTCCGGCGGATCGGCGAGCCGGGCGTTGGCCTCGTCGACCGCCGCGGCGGGCATGCCCACGCCCCGGTCCTCGATCTCCACGGCGTACCCGTTGGGCAGCAGCTGCCCGCTCACCATCACCATGGTGTCGCGGGGCGAGTACGCCGTGGCGTTCTCCAGCAGCTCGGCGAGCAGGTGGACGACGTCGCTGACGGCGCGGCCGCGCAGCGACAGCTCCTGTCCGGGCACGACGGTGATCCGGGTGAACTCCTCCACCTCGGAGACGGCCGAGCGCAGCACGTCGTGCAGCGGCACGGGGTGGCGCCAGCCGCGCCCCGGCGCCGCACCGGCGAGGATGACCAGGTCCTCCGCGTGGCGGCGCATCCGGGCGCCGAGGTGGTCGACGCGGTAGAGGTCCTCGAGGTCCTGCGGGTCGGTGACCCGGCGCTCCATCGCGTCGAGCAGCGCGAGCTGGCGGTGCAGCAGCAGCTGGCTGCGCCGGCCGATGTTGAGGAAGACCTGGTTGAGCCCGGCCCGCAGGGTGGCCTCCTGCACCGCGGAGGTGACCGCGGTGCGCTGCACGGCGACGAAGGCGTTCTCCAGCTCGTGCAGCTCGTCCTCGACGGGGGTGGGCGGCGGCACCTCGGCGGCCACGTCCACCGTGGCACCGGCCCGCAGCCGGGCGACGACGCCGGGCAGGCTCTGCTCGGCGACGTGCAGCGCCCGCTCGCGCAGGGCGTTGATGCGGACGATGACCGAGCGCGCCACGCGCAGCGAGACCAGCGCCAGCACCACGATGACCACCAGCCCGGCCCCGCCCGCCAGGCCCAGCCGCAGCAGGATCGCGGTGGCGGCGGGCATGGTCGCGTCGATGGTCCGGTCGGCCGCGGCCGACTCCAGCTCGTACAGCCGGCCGTCCACGGTGCCGTAGTCGGCGGCCCACTGGTGGGCGTCCACCGCGGGCACCGGCTTGGTCAGGTCGGCCAGCCGCTCCTCGATCGCCCGCAGGCGCAGGTATGCCGCGCTGTCCAGCACGCCCTGGTAGGTCGCGCGGTCGTCGGGGTGCAGGTAGCGGGTGGCGGTGTCGTGCGCGCGCCGCTGCAGCGCGACGGTCCGGATGACCTCGGCCCGCTCCGCGGCGGTCAGCGGCCCGGCCGCGATGAACGCCGAGATCAGGGCGTTCTCCCGGGCGAACAGCTCGCGCGCCTCGGTCAGCGCCAGCACCGTGCCCGCCTGGCGGTTGAGCTGGTGGTCGTCCAGCCCGGACACCGAGCCGTAGAGGCCGAACGCCTTGTCGATCATCCCGCTGTACAGCCGCAGGATCTGCAGCCGGTCGTACTGCCGGGTGTCCACCACCGCGCGGCCCAGCGGCAGGTCCTCCATCGCCTTGCGGACCGCGTCCAGGTGCTGGCGGGTGAGCGGGCTCGCCTCGTCCCGCCCCTGCTCACCGTCGGCGAGCCGGCGGAACTCCGCCAGTGCCGCGTCGGTGCCGGCCCGCTGGTCGGTCAGCTCCACCTGCGCGCCCGCCCCGCCGCCGACGAAGCGCACGGACAGGGCCCGCTCCGCCTGAAGCTGGGTGACCAGGTCGTATGCCGGCTTGCCGAACAGGTCCACGCCGGACTTGACGTCCATCAGGTTGGCCGCGGCGCCGAGCGTGACGCTCGTGCTGAACAGCCACATGCCGGTGAGCGGCACCAGCGGCACCAGGAGGAGCAGCATCACCCGCGACCTGATCGACCAGCTTCGCCGGGTGAAGAAGCGTCGGGGCATGCTGACCTCGAATGCGCGCCGGGGATGGGGGACCACGCGTGGGGAAACGTGGAAATACTACTGATCTCACGGCGGCGGCACACCTCGTGGTGGGCACTTGTTCAGCAGGTAGGACATGAAAAACGCGATGACCGGCACCGATACCGGTGCCGATCATCGCGATGACGGCCGTCGTTACGCGGGGACGAACCACACCGCCGCGTACGGTCCGACCGCGACGGTGACGTTGCCGCCGGCGGCGGCCCGGACCCGGCCCATGTTGCCCACGCCCGAGCCGCCGTAGCTCTCGCCGTCGGTGTTGAGCACCTCCAGCCAGGCGCCCGGCCGGGGCAGCTTGATGCGGTGCTCCTGCAGCGGGATGCCGGAGAAGTTGGCCACGCAGGCCAGCAGCTTCTTCGACGTCTTGCCGTGGCGGACGAAGGACACGGTGTTGGTGCCGGAGTCGTGCGGGTCGATCCAGCTGAACCCGCCCGGCTCGGTGTCACGCGCCCACAGCGCCGCGCTGTCGCGGTAGACCCGGTTCAGGTCGCGGACCAGGTCCCGCACGTCACCGTGGTAGTCCGCGTGCGCCCAGTCCAGGCCCCACTGCTCGCTCCACTCCGACTCCTGCGCCAGCTCGGCGCCCATGAACAGCAGCTTCTTGCCGGGGAAGGCGTACATGTAGGCGAGCAGCCCGCGCAGCCCGGCCAGCCGCTGCCAGCGGTCGCCGGGCAGCTTGCCCAGCAGCGACTGCTTGCCGTGCACCACCTCGTCGTGGCTGAGCGGCAGCACCCAGTTCTCGTCGAAGGCGTAGCAGCTGGGCCAGGTGAGCTGGTGGTGGTGGTAGCTGCGGTGCGCCGGGTCCTTCTTGACGTACTCCAGCGTGTCGTGCATCCAGCCCATGTTCCACTTCATGCCGAAGCCCAGGCCGCCGAACTCGACCGGCTTGGACACCCCCGGCCACGCCGTCGACTCCTCGGCGATCATGATCACGCCGGGCTGGTCGGCGTACACCGAGGTGTTCAGCTCCTGCAGGAACGACACGGCCTCCAGGTAGGTGTTGCCGCCGTCGACGTTCGGGGTCCACTGGCCCGGCTGGCGGGAGTAGTCGAGGTAGAGCATGGACGCGACGGCGTCCACCCGCAGCCCGTCGACGTGGAACTCCTCGCACCAGTAGCGCGCGTTGGCGACGAGGAAGTTGCGCACCTCGCGGCGGCCGTAGTTGAACACCAGCGTGCCCCAGTCGGGGTGTTCGCCGCGCTGGGGGTCCTCGTGCTCGTAGAGCGGGGTGCCGTCGAAGCGGGCCAGGGCCCACTCGTCCCGGGGGAAGTGGGCGGGCACCCAGTCCAGCAGCACGCCGATGCCGGCCTGGTGCAGCCGGTCGACGAGGTGCCGGAACTCGTCCGGGTCGCCGAAGCGGGCGGTGGGGGCGTAGAACCCGGTGATCTGGTAGCCCCACGAGCCGCCGAACGGGTGCTCCATCACCGGCAGGAACTCCACGTGGGTGAAGCCCAGGTCGGTGACGTAGTCCACCAGCTGGTCGGCCAGCTCCTTGTAGGACAGGCCGGGCCGCCACGAGCCGAGGTGCACCTCGTAGACGGCCATCGGCCGGGCGTGGTGGTCGGCCTTCTTCGCCCGGCCGGCCAGCCACTTGTCGTCGTTCCAGGTGTAGGACGAGGAGAAGAGCACCGAGGCGTTCTCCGGGGGGCACTGCGCGGCGACCGCGAGCGGGTCGGACCGGTACGTCCAGCGGCCGTCGGCGCCGTGCACCCGGTAGCGGTAGCGCTGCCCGGCGACGGCGTGCGGCACCGTCGCCGCCCAGACCCCGCTGCCGCCCTGCGGGTGCATGGCGATGCCGTCGTCCGGCCACCAGCCGGAGAAGTCGCCGATGACCTGCACCTCGCGGGCGTTGGGCGCCCATACCGCGAAGCGCCAGCCCGCGCCGTCGGCGGCCGGGTTGGCGCCGAGCACCTGCCACAGCCGCTCGTGCCTGCCCTCGCCGATGAGATAAAGGTCGAGATCACTTATCAGGTTCATCGGTTCCCCTTCTCGGTGCCTTCGGAACGTGGCTCGTCCCGGCGCGCCGCCGCTTTATCGCGGCGCGCCGGGCGACTCATCACGTTCCGCCTCCTGTTGACCAACGAACGGAGATCGGAACGAGACGGTCACCGGAGCAGGTTTCCGTCGGGTACGACGATCAGCGGGCGCTCGCCGCCGGCCTGCTCGGCCAGGCGGTCGGCCTGGAACGAGGGCTCCTGGGCGATCGCGTGCCGGTAGGACTGCGCCGTGGTGGCCGCGATGGTCTGCCAGCCGTAGCGCTTGGACACCATGGTCAGCGCCCGCTTGGCGATCTGCTTGGCCTTGACCGGCTCGGCCAGCAGCGTGCCCACCGCGCCGGCCAGCGCGTCCGGGTCGCTGTGCGGGAAGGTCATGCCCGTCACGCCCGGCTCGACGATCTCGGCGAGACCGCCGGTGGCCGCGACGGCCAGCGGCGCGCCCGCCGCGGCGGCCTCCAGCGCCACCATGCCGAACGGCTCGTAGAGCGAGGGCACCACGGTCGCGTCGGTCGCGGCGAGCACGGCGGGCAGCTCCCGCTCGGACAGGAACCCGATGAAGCTGATCGTCTTCTCCAGCTTCAGCTGGTGCGCGGCGTCGACCAGCTGCTCGCGGTAGGGCCCGTCGCCCGCGATGACCACCCGCAGGCCGGGGTGCTCGTCGACGAGCTGCGGCACCGCGTCGACGAGGTGCTGCACGCCCTTCTCGTAGACCAGCCGCCCGGCGAAGCCGACCAGCGGGCCGTCCCCGGCGAACCGGGACCGGGCCTCGCGGACCTTCTGCGCGGGCGCCTTCCAGACGCGGCCGTCGACGCCGTTGGGAATGACGTCGACCTTGCCGATGGGCAGGTTGAGCAGCCGGGTGACCTCCCAGCGCATGTACTCCGAGCAGACCAGCACCCGGCAGGCGCGGTGGCCCAGCCACCACTCGACGGAGTGGATGCTCTTGTTCAGGTCCTCCGGCAGCCAGCCCTGGTGGCGGCCCGCCTCGGTGGCGTGGATGGTGGCGACCAGCGGCTTGCCGAGGTGCTCGGCCAGGGTGACCGCGGTGTGCGTGACCAGCCAGTCGTGGCCGTGGATCACGTCGTAGTCGTCGGCCTCGGCGGCCCGCAGCGCGGCCCGGGTGAGGGTGTGGTTGAACGCCATGGTCCAGGCCAGCAGCGTCGGGGTGGCCAGGGGGAACAGCGGCGGGTCCTCGGGTGCGCGGACGATGCGCACCCCCTGCACGCCGGGCACCGGCGGGGGAGCGTACTCCTCCAGCGGCGCGCCCGGCGCGTGCCGGGTGACCACGGTGACGTGGTGCCCCGCCATCACGAGCGAGTTGGCCAGCGCGTGTACGTGCCGGCCCAGCCCGCCGACCACAACCGGCGGGTACTCCCAGGAAAGCATCATGATCCGCAGCGGCTTCGATGCCGTCGGCGGACCCGATGGAACGGGAAGGTTCATGGTCATGCGGCCCCCTCGCAGTGACAACCCGGGCACACGGAACCAGGCACCGGACACTCGGTGCCTGTACGCCATTGGGGTTGTACAAAGTCTGACTGATACCGATTTCGGACTGGGGACCTTGTGTTTCGTGTCTGTTACGCTCTGCTACTGGTCGGTAGACGTGAGGTGAGCACGCAACGTCTCGGCCACGCTCCACGCCTGGAACGGGCAGCCCGTCGCCCGGTGCGGCGCGGCCCCGTCGGCGGTCTCGCTGACCGAGCCCAGGCCGTGGTCACCGAGGTGCGCCACCAGCCCGGTCAGCAGGTCGCGGGTCGGCAGCCCGGCCCGGCGCAGCGCGTCGCTCATCGGCCCGATCAGCCACGGCCACACCGTGCCCTGGTGGTACGCGCGATCCCGCTCGCGCAGGTCACCGCCGTGATGCGGCCGGTACGCCGGGTCGGCGGGGTCGAGGCTGCGCGGGCCGAGCGGGGTGAGCAGCGCGTCGGCGATCCGGCGCAGCACCACCGGGTCCGGCTCCATCGGCGCGTACGGCAGCGCGTAGGCCAGCAGCTGGTTCGGCCGCAGCGCGGCGTCGTCGGGATCGAGCACGTCATGCAGGTGCCCGGCGGGTGCGGGGAAGCGCCGCCGGAACGCGGCCTCGGTCACCGCGTGCCGCCGCCGCACGTCGTCGGCGTGCCGCCCGGCCCGCTCGCGCAGCGCGGCCAGCGCCGCCAGGCCGTTGCACCACAGCGCGTTGACGTCGACCGCCTTGCCCGCCCGCTGCGTCACCGGCATTCCGTCGACCCGCGCGTCCATCCAGGTCAGCGCCTCGCCGTCGGCGCCCTGCACGAGCAGCCCGTCGCTCTCGTCCACCTTGATGCCGTAGCGGGTGCCGCGCAGGTGCGCCGCCAGGATCCCGTCCAGCGCGGGCAGCAGCTCGGCGGCGAGGTCGTCGTCGTCGGCCGCGCGCACGTGCCGGTCGACCGCGTGCAGGAACCACAGCGTCGCGTCGGCGGTGTTGTAGCCGACCGTGCCCCCGTCGGCGGTGTTGGCCAGCATGCCCTCCGACAGCGTCGCCGCGTACGCCCGCAGCAGCTCGCGCCCCTGCTCGGCGCGGCCGGTGGCCAGGAACAGGCCCTCGTACGACGTCATCGTGTCGCGTGACCACGCGCCGAACCACGGGTAGCCCGCGACCACGTCCGGCCCGGCCGCGGTGGTGACCACGAAGGCGTCGGCGGCCAGCGTCAGCGTGGTGGTGACCGTGTCCGCCGCGCCCGCCGCCAGCGACCAGCGGCGCGCCCGCTCCGCCTCGACGATGTCCGTCGCGGGCGGCGGCTCCACGCCCAGGTCACCGGCCCACGCCGTCACCTCCAGCGCGTCACCCGGCTCGGCCAGCAGCGCGGTGAACCGGCCCGCCAGCAGCAGGTCCTCGTGCGGCACGTAACCGCGCGCGGCCTCCATCCGGTGGTGCACGCCGAGCAGCCAGGTCCCGTCCGGCGACCAGCGCGCCCCGTCCGGCGCGGGCACGCCGCCGCGGGTGAACGCCCCGCGCAGCCGGTAGGCGTCGGCGACGACCGCGCCCGCGGCCGCCTCGTGCACCGGCAGGTGGCCCGCGTGGCGCTCGCCGTGCTGGTCGCGCCAGGTGCACAGGGCTTCCAGTGACAGCTCGACCGGGCCGCCGCAGACCAGGCGGGTGATCACGGCGACGCAGGACGAGCCGTGCCGCACCGCCAGCTCGCGCTCCAGCACCGTCGCGCCGATCCGCCACCGCCACCGCGGCAGGCCGTCCACCAGCGCGAACTCCTCCAGCAGCAGGTGTCCCTGCGGAGCGATGGTGCCGTCGGCCCACTCGTGCACGGCCAGCCGGACGGGTGCGCCGCCGCCGACGCGTACCACCGGATCCAATGCGGCCAGGCCGACGTGGCGGGAGGCGGGAGTGTCACCCGCGACCACCAGCAGCGCGTGGTACCTGCGCGTGCGCAGGCCACTGGCCGTGCCCATCGCGTAGCCGCCGCGCCCGTCGGCGACCACCCACTCCCGTGCCGCGCCCAGCGCGAGGTCACCACATGTCTGCGTCCCGAATCGCATGCAACGACTCTGGCAGAAAACCGGGGCAATCGGGATACCGATCACGCGACTCCGCCAAAGTTACGCAGAGGTGTAACAGAGCCGGGGGACAATCATCGCGTGGGCGAGCGCAGCGAGCGAACCAGGTGGTCGGCAGGTCACGCCGGTGGGCGGGGCAGCGAGGAGAGGGAGTGAGCGACGCTGAGCGCAGGCGGCTGGCGGACGCCGACGCCGGGGCGGAGCCCTGGCGGCTGTGGGGGCCGTACCTGTCCGAGCGGGCCTGGGGCACGGTGCGCGAGGACTACAGCGAGCACGGCACCGCATGGGAGTACTTCCCGCACGACCACGCCCGCTCCCGCGCCTACCGCTGGAACGAGGACGGCCTGGCCGGCATCTGCGACGACCGGCAGACCTTCTGCTTCGGGCTCGGCCTGTGGAACGGGACCGACCCGATCCTCAAGGAGCGCATCTTCGGCCTGACCGGCAACGAGGGCAACCACGGCGAGGACGCCAAGGAGTACTGGTGGTACACCGACTCCACGCCGACGCACTCGTGGATGTCGTGGCGCTACCACTACCCGCAGCGCGAGTACCCGTACTCCGAGCTGGTCGCCGTCAACCGGCAGCTGGACCGCTCCGAGCCGGAGTACGAGCTGGCCGACACCGGCGTGTTCGCCGACGACCGGTACTGGGTGGTCACCGTCGACTACGCCAAGGCGGGCCCGACCGACCTGTGCATGGTCGTCTCGGTGACCAACCGCGCGGCGGAGCCCGCCACCCTGCACGTGCTGCCGACGCTCTGGTTCCGCAACACCTGGTCGTGGGGCCTGCCCGGCCGCGACGACAAGCCCGAGATCGTCGGCGAGCGCGTCGACGGCGGCGGGCGGCTGCACGGGCGGCACCGCATCCTGGGCCGGCTGACCCTGCAGGGCGACGGCGCCCCCGAGCCGCTGGCCTGCGACAACGAGACCAACGCGCGCCGGCTGTGGGGGTACGAGGAGACGCCCGACTACCCGAAGGACGGCATCGCCGACCACGTGGTGCACGGGCTGCCCACGGTCAACCCCGAGTGCACCGGCACCAAGGCCGCGCTGCACTACGTGCTGACCGTGCCCCCGGGGGAGACCGGCCAGATCCGGCTGCGGCTGACCCAGCTTGCCGCGCCCGGCGGCCGGGAGCGGCCGACGCCCTCGCTCGGCGCCGAGTTCGACGACGTCATGGACGCGCGCAAGGCCGAGGCCGACGAGTACTTCGCCGCGCTGGTGCCGCCCGGCACACCCGAGGCGCAGGCGCACGTGGTGCGCGCCGCGGTGGCCGGGCTGATGTGGGGCAAGCAGTTCTACCACTACGACGTCGCGCGCTGGCTCGACGGCGACCCGGCCTCGCCGCCACCTCCGGAGGGCCGCCGGTTCGGGCGCAACAGCGCCTGGCGGCACATGACCAGCTTCGACGTCATCTCCATGCCCGACCCCTGGGAGTACCCCTGGTACGCCGCCTGGGACCTGGCCTTCCACTGCGTCGCGCTGGCCCGCGTCGACCCGCACTTCGCCAAGGAGCAGATCCTGCTCCTGCTGCGCGACTGGTACCTGCACCCCAACGGCCAGATCCCCGCCTACGAGTGGGCGTTCGGCGACGTCAACCCGCCCGTGCACGCCTGGGCGGCGCTGCGCGTGTTCGAGATCGACGGCGGGCGCGACTACGCGTTCCTCGCCCGCGTCATGCACAAGCTGCTGCTCAACTTCACCTGGTGGGTCAACCGCAAGGACACCGGCGGCAACAACCTGTTCGAGGGCGGCTTCCTCGGCCTGGACAACGTCGGCCCGTTCGACCGGTCGGCGTCGCTGCCGGTGCCGGGCGTGCTGGAGCAGTCCGACGGCACCGCCTGGATGGCGATGTACGCCCTCAACCTGCTGGAGATCTCGCTGGTCCTGGCCACCCACGACCGGGTGTGGACGGACATCGCGACCAAGTTCCTGGAGCACTTCGCGTACATCGCCAACGCCGCCTCGCACCAGGGGCTGTGGGACGACGAGGACGGGTTCTTCTACGACCTGCTGCGCCGCACCGACGGGCGGGAGGTGCCGCTGAAGGTGCGCTCGGTCGTCGGGCTGCTGCCGCTGTGCGCGACCACCACGCTCAGCTCGGTGACGCTGGTGCGGCTGCCGGAGATCGCGGCGCGGCTGCGCTGGTTCCTCACCAACCGGCCCGAGTTCACCGAGGTCGTCGGCGCGCGCCGGATCTCCGACGGGGGGCAGCAGCAGCGGCTGCTCGCGGTGGTCGGGCCGGAGCAGCTGCGCAGGATACTGAGCCGGATGCTCGACACGGAGGAGTTCCTGTCGCCGTACGGGCTGCGCACGCTGTCGCGGCACCACCTGGACAAGCCGTACACGATCCGGCTGGGCGGGCACGACTACACGGTGGGGTACGAGCCCGCGGAGTCGGCCAACGGGCTGTTCGGCGGCAACTCCAACTGGCGCGGGCCGATCTGGTTCCCGACGAACTACCTGCTCATCGAGGGGATCCGGCACTACGCGCGGTTCTTCCACGACGACCTGCAGGTGGAGTATCCGACGCGGTCCGGGCAGAAGCTGACGCTGGACCAGATCGCCGACGACCTGTCCGACCGGCTCATCGCGCTGTTCATCCCCGACCGGCACGGCAAGCGGCCGTACCTGCCGGAGCACTCGCTGCTGTCCGACCACCCGGACTGGAAGGACCACCTGACGTTCCCGGAGTTCTTCCACGGCGACACCGGGGCGGGGATGGGCGCGACGCACCAGTGCGGGTGGACCGCCCTCGTCCTCGACCTCATCCTCACCCGCCACCGCCCCCGCGGCCTCCGCTGACCGCGGGCGCACGCTTTGCATGATCGCTGTTTCGGGTCAGGAAGTGCAGTCAGACTGCACTTTCTGACCGGAAACAGCGATCTTCCGCCGCGGCGCAGCGGAGTGCGGGCGGCTCGAAGTGTCGGTGGGGGGCGGCATGATCGTGGCAGCGCACGATCACCACGGGGGGAGCAGCATGGACGACGGCCGGGCCGACTTCGACTTCATCTTCGGCCGGTGGCGGGTCCGCAACCGCAAGCTGCGCGACGTCACCGACCCTGCCTGCACCGAGTGGATCGAGTTCGACGCGACCGCGCAGGCGGAGCCGATCCTCGGCGGGCTCGGCCACGTCGACCGCATCTGGACCGACGCCCCGCCCGGCGAGGAGCCGTTCGAGGGGTTCACGCTGCGCCAGTTCGATCCGCAAGCGCGGGTGTGGCGCATCTGGTGGGCGTCCAGCCGCAAGCCGGGCCACCTCGACCCGCCGGTGGAGGGCGCCTGGCGCGACGGGCGCGGCGTGTTCGAGTGCGAGGACGTGCTCGCCGGCCGTCCCGTGCGGGTGCGTTTCGAGTGGACCCGCGACGCCGGCCACCCCCGCTGGACCCAGTCCTTCTCCTACGACCAGGGCACCACCTGGCACCTCAACTGGACCATGGACCTCACCCGCGCCGCCTGAACCGGCCTGCGGGTTCAGGGAAAGTGCAGGCACCGAGCGCCCGTCAACGGCACTCCCCCCGGAACCGCAGCTCATCGAGGAAACCCGCGGCTGCGGGACCGCGCGGGCCGGCCGGAGTTAGGAAGGGCACCTTCTTCTACGCAAAGCGTTAAGAAGGTGCCCTTCCTTTCAGCCGAAGCGGCGGGGCTGGCCGGTGGTTTCGAGGACGGACATCCACAGGTCGCCGGTGGGGTCCACCTGGTTGCGCTTGCTGATGGCCAGGGCGATGGGGACGTGGACGAAGCGGCCGCGCCAGCGGCCGACGACCATCGCGGTGCGGCCCGCCATCGCCGCGTGCACGGCGGCGTGCGCGAGCCGGATGCAGTAGACGCTGTCGTACGGGTTGGCGGGCACGCTGCGGATGGCGTAGCTGGGGTCGATGTACTTGAGGCTGGACTCCATGCCGTGGGCGGCGAAGTCGTCGGCGATGCGCTTGCGCAGGTAGAGGCCGATGTCCTTGAGCTTGCGGTTGCCGGACTTGTCGACCTGGCCGGGCTCGTCGGACTCCAGGTACTCCTGGCCCGCGCCCTCGGCGGCGACGACCACGGCATGGCCGCGTTCGGTGACCCGGCGGCGCAGGTGGGCCAGGAAGCCGTTGTCGCCGTCGAGCTCGAACGGCACCTCGGGGATCAGCACGTAGTCGGCGTCGTTGTTGGCCAGCGTGGCGTAGCAGGCGATGAAGCCCGAGTGGCGGCCCATGACCTGCACCAGGCCGACCCCGTTGGGCACCGCGCGGGCCTCCACGTGCGCGCTGCGCAGCGACTCGGTGGCCTTGGAGAACGCCGTCTGGAAGCCGAAGCTCTGGTCGATGTACGGGATGTCGTTGTCGATGGTCTTCGGCACGCCGATCACGGCGATCTTCAGGCCGCGCTCCTTGACCACGTCGGCGATGGTCAGCGCGCCGCGCATGGAGCCGTCGCCGCCGATGACGAAGAGCACGTTGATGCTCATCTGCTCCAGGCAGTCGACGATCTCGTACGGGTCCTGGCTGCCCCGCGAGCTGCCGAGGATGGTGCCGCCGTACTCGTTGATGCCGCTGACGGCCTCGGCGTCGAGATCGATCGGCGGGTGGCCGTACTTGGCGATGAAGCCCTGGTAGCCGTTGCGGAAGCCGTAGATCTTGGTGACGCCGTAGTGCGAGGTCAGCTCCAGCACCAGGCCCCGGATGACGTCGTTGAGACCGGGGCAGAGACCGCCGCAGGTGACGATGCCGACGCGGGTCTTCGAGGGCTGAAAGAAGATCTTGCGGCGCGGGCCGCCGGGCTCGAAGCCGGGCAGCGCGTCCAGCTTGGTCTTGCGCGCGGCGACCATGCTGCGCGTGTCGTCGAACAGCACCCGGTCGTCCTCGTCGACGTAGTGCTCGGTGCTGTCGGTGTCCGGCAGCAGGGGTGCCAGCGGAGACTCGTTGCGGCACTCGCCGAGGGTGCGCACGGTCAGGTCAACGGCCTGCGGAACCATCGCCGTCCTCCATGGATCAGGGGACCGCAGCCTATCGCGGCGACATTTCCCCTGGCCACGCTCACAACCCCGAGATCCCGCCCATTGGGCACCCCCCGAAGATCGCCATTTCCGGTCAGAAAGTGCAGCGCCACTGCACTTCCTGACCAGAAACAGCGATCATGGCCCGGCCCGCCCCGCCGCGGACCCGGTCGGGGTCAGAACAGCAGCCAGGTCGAGAACAGCATCCCCATCGGCACCGCGATGACCCCGGCCGCGACGGCGTACGGCCACAGCAGCCGCGCCGGCAGGTGGCGCAGCACCAGCAGCGCGGGCAGCAGCAGCGTGTGCGAGCGGTACTGCGACACGGCGGGCCCGGCGATCAGCGGCCCGACGAAGATCGCGACGGCGTAGAGGGCGAGCCCGGCGTCGTAGCGGCGCAGCGTGCCGCGCCCGGACGCGATCACCGCCGCGGTGACGGCGAGCAGCACCAGCGCCAGCGACCACCACAGCTCGGCGTCGGTGTGCACGTCCAGCTCCCACAGCAGGTCCTGGCGGGGCTCGGCGACCGGGATGACGGCGGGCTCGGTGGCCAGCTGGTAGAGCGAGGTCAGCGGGTTGTGCACGCCGTTGCCGTAGTGCTCCTGGATCATCATGTACGCGTTCCAGTGCCCCACGGTCACCCGGTGCACCGCGAACACGGCGAGCAGCCCCGCGACCGGCAGCCCGCACACCGCCAGCGCGACCCGCGCCGCCGCGGCCGGGCGCAGCTCGCCCCGGCTGAGCAGGGTCACCACCGTGCCGAAGCCGATCGCGGCCACCGCGACCCCCATCGGGTACGCCGCCGCGACCAGCGCGCCGCACAGACCCGCCCACCACCAGCGGCCCGCCCGCAGCGCGCTCACGCAGGCCAGCAGCAGCGCGACGGCCAGCGCCATGGGGAACACCGCGGTGAGGTAGACGCCCGACGGCAGCAGCGTGGCCAGGGCCAGCACGGCCCAGGCCACCGGCCGGGCGGTGCCGGTGCCGCGCAGCAGCCGCCACAGCAGCACGAACGCCGCCAGCAGGGACAGCTCGGTGACGATCAGGCCGGCCTCGTACTCGCCGAGCCCGGTGGGCCAGGTGAGCGTCCGGATGAGAGCGGGGTAGAGCGGGAACCAGCCGGCCGTGCCGCACCAGGCGCCGGGCGCGAACATCGGGCCGAGCTCCGGGTCGCTGTCGCACAGGAACAGCTCGTAGCCGCGCGAGGCGACCAGGGCGTAGAGCCCCGAGTCGGCGCGCACCCGGCCGTCGACGGTCAGGTGCGACTCCGACACCAGCGCCGCCGCGACCGTGTACACGGCATGGCTGACCAGGTACGCCAGCAGCGGCGCGACCAGCGCCCGGCTCCGCTCACGCCGGCGCCGCCGGACGGGCGGCGCCGGCTCCGCGACGGGGGCCGCCGCCGGGGTGGGGGCCAGGACGGCGGAGGCGGCGGACGACATGGGGGAATCCTCTCCGGTGCCGGTCCGGCGCCGGCTAGCGGGGGTCGGGCCGGGGGACCGTCTCGGTGACGAGCAGTTCGAACTGCAGGTCGGTGCGCGAGTTCACCCGGGACAGGATCGACTCCACCGGCACGTAGTGGTTCTTCTCGTCAGGGTTGGAACAACTGGGAAGACCAGCGTCGCCGTACTTCAGGATGCCGATCGCCCGGCCGTCGGCCTCGGTGAACAGCGGCCCGCCGCTGTCGCCGGCACGGGCGCAGATCTTGACGGTGACCAGCCCACCGGGGCTGATGGCCAGCACGGTGCCGCAGCGGGTGCCGGGCAGGTAGCCCACGCCGGCACCGGAGTCGACGATCGGTTCTCCCGCGGCGGGCGTAAACGCCGATCCCGTCGCGCAGACCACCGCACCGGGCACGACGTTCGTGACCGGCGTGAAGCCGGTGACCGCGATGGGCCGTCCCCCGCAACCGCCGCCCGGGCACCAGGTGTTGATCAGGCCGAGCGGGTTCCGCGCCCAGCCGGTGCGGGTGGGCACCACCGGACCGGTCCAGAAGGCAGCGGTCGCCGCGTCCGGGAACGGCATGATCGCGTAGTCCCGCAGGTCGTCGTTCTGGTAGTTCTCGCCCAGCAGCGCCCGCAGGGAGGCGTCCGGGTGCTCGAACACCACGGGCTTCTTCACGGTGAGGTACTGGTGCCAGGTGTCGTCGATGCGGGTGTGCCTGCCCGCCACCACGCAGTGGCCGGCGGTGAGCACGAACAGCTCGCCGGTCTTGCGCGAGCGCAGCGTGTAGCCGGTGGTGCAGCCGCCGACGGTGCCGTCGTCGCGCGGGACGTCGAGCCGGATGCCGCCGCGCACCGGCGCCTGCAGGCAGTCCAGCGGGTCGCAGCTCTTCAGCTCGGTGGCGGGCAGGCTGCGGCGCTCCAGGCGTGCGGCGCCGCCGACCCGGGCCAGCGCGGCGCGGAGCGCGGTCTCGTCCGCGCCCGGTGCGGCCGTCACGACGACCTGATTGCCGGGCGTGTCCACGGCGACCTGGACGCCGGCGTGTCCGGTCAGGTCGGCGGCCAGCGTGCGCGCGGTGGCCTGCAGCGACCGCAGCGAGCGCGCGGCGGGCACGGCGCGCACCTGCGTGGCGCCGGCGACCCCGGCCAACGCGGCGGTGACCCGGTCGGGCCGGGTCGCGCCGACCCGCAGCAGGCCGCCCGCCTGCTGGTCCAGCCAGATCCCGGCGTACTCGTCGGGCATGCGCGCCGCCAGCCGGGCGGCCACCGCCGATGCGGACTGCTGCAGCGCGAGCCGGCGCAGTGCCTCGGCCTCGCTGACGCCGTACGTCGCCCGCAGGTAGGCGACGGAGTTCGGGGCGTGCAGCGCGGGGGCGGCGGGGGTCGGCGCGGCGGTGGCGCCGGTCGGGCCGGCCGCGCGCTGCCCGGCGGCCGGCGAGGTGGCCGGGGCCGGGGCACCGTCCGGTGTGGTGCCGTCCGGTGTGGCGGGATCCGCGGCGGCCGCGGGCACGGGATCTCCGGCGGGCGGGTGCCACGCGGCGGGGATCACCCCGGCCGCTGCCAGCGTGCCCGTGCTGAGGGCGACCGCGGTGGCGGCGATGATGGACATGATCACGCGACGGTTTCGCGACACGCCTGACCTCCCCGTACTCGGCGTCTCGAGAACAACCGGGGCATCATAGCGATGTTTCGTGAATCGGGCTCGTTAAGGACGTGCCACCAGGCGGAACCCGAGATGGCAGGTGGAGGTGTCGACGGCCTGCGCCATCCGGGCCGCGGGCCGGTAGCGGCGGCAGTAGTCCGGCGAGCACAGGAACGAGCCGCCCTTCATCACCCGGCGCGGGATGCGCACCTGCGGCGTGGCCGGGTCGTAGCTGCCCTGCTCGGCGTCGCGCGCGGACGCCGGGGCGCAGCAGGCGTGCCGCCCGCCCGGCCGGTGCGCGGAGTACCAGTCCGACGTCCACTCCCATACGTTGCCGATCATGTCAAACAGCCCGAAGGCGTTGGCCGGGAACGAGCCGACCGGCGCGGTGGTCTCGTAGCCGTCGGCGGCGAGGTTGAGCAGCGGGAACTCGCCCTGCCACAGGTTGGCCCGGTGCTCCCCGCCCGGCGTCAGCTCGTCGCCCCAGGCGAACTCGGCCGGTTCGGCGGCGCCGCCGCCCGCGGCGTACTCCCATTCGGCCTCGGTGGGCAGGTCGCCGCCGGCCCAGGCCGCGTACGCGGCGACGTCGGCCCAGGCCACGTGCACCACGGGATGGTCGTCCAGGCCGGTGACGGACGAGCCCGGCCCGTACGGGTGCCGCCAGTCCGCGCCCGGCACGAACTGCCACCAGTTGCGGATGTCGCGCAGGTCGACGCGGTGCCGCGGCTTGACGAACACGACGGACGCGGACACCAGCAGCCCTGGGTCGGCGCCCGGGTAGTCGGCCGGGTCGGGGGCGGTCTCGGCGACGGTGACGTGGCCGGTGTCCCGGACGAACGCGGCGAACATCCGGTTGGTGACCGGATGCCGGTCGATCCAGAAGCCGTCCACCCGCGCGGTGTGCGCGGGCGCCTCCTCCGGGTAGTGCGCGTCGGAGCCCATCCGGAAGCTGCCGCCGGGCAGCCACACCATGCCGGGCCGCGGCGGCGTGGCGCCGTCGCGGCCCGGTCGGGTCAGGGTGACCGGCGTGCTCACGGGTGGGCCGCCAGCCGGGCCCGCTTGTTCGCGTCGCGGACCCGGAACGCCATGATGAAGTCGGTGATGCCGCGGGCCAGGCAGATCGCGCCGACGAGCACGATGAGCAGCTCGAACGAGCGGAACCAGCGACCGGCGGCCCAGAAGCCCAGCAGCACCTCGATGATGCCGATGATCAGGCCGAGCCACCAGCCGTCGTGCTCCTTCTTCGTCAGGAACGCCAGCACGATGTCGGCCGCGCCCTTGAACAGCAGGTACCACCCCACGAAGGCGGCCAGCCAGAACACGGTGCCGCCCGGGTTGACCCAGCACACGATGCCGGTGATCAGGAACAGCACGCCGAGGATCGCGTGCAGCCACCGCCAGCCGGGCGCGGTGAACGCCTGGAACAGCTCGAAGACGCCGGCGACCAGCACGATGATGCCGGCCAGCGCGGCCACGGTGCCGATGCTGCGTACCGGCGACTGGTTGAAGGCCAGCACCAGCCAGCTGACGATGATCCAGCAGACGCCGGTGATGAGGAACAGCCACCACGGCACCTTCGACGCCATGGCGGCCTGCCCGGAGGCGAACACGTCGGTGCCCGTGGTCCCGGGCGGCACGGGGCCGGGCGTCGCGGCGGTGGACGCGCTCGCGGCCCCGGTGGCGATCGGCTCGGTCGGCGCGGCGTGCGCCCCGGTCGAGGCCGCGTTGCCGAGCGGGCCGGGCTGGCCGGCGCTGGGACTGGGCGATGCGGTGCTCATCTGTCCTCCTGGAAGCTGAGATTCATCCGCTTGCAGACTATGCACCGCCTCATCCACTGATGCGGCATTTCGCTAATTCCTCCTGATAGTCGCGGCGTCACTCAAGCCCGGAGAGGGCGCCGGCCACCGCGAAGCCGAGCACGGCGAGCAGCCCGGTGGCCTTGCCGCCCAGCTGGTAGGCCTCCGGGATCATCGAGTCGGCCAGCATGGTCAGCACCGCGCCGGCCGCGAACGCCTCCACGTAGCCGCCGTCGGAGCCGGGGACCATGTCGTACGCCAGGTAGCCGAGCGCGGCGGACAGTGCGGAGACCGCGACGATGATCCACCACACCCGGTACGCCTGGGCCCGCGTATGCCCGGCCTGCCGCATGAAGGAGGTGGCGCCGAGCGCCTCCGGCAGGTTCGACACGAACACCGCGACCAGGAACGCGACGGCCACCTCGCCGCCCGCGGCGACGCCCGCGCCCAGCACGATCGACTCGGGGATGCCGTCGAGCAGCGAGCCCACCACGATCGACCGGTCCGCCGAGGCGGCGCCCATGCTGCGCCGCCCCGTGGCCAGGTGGTCCACCCAGAAGAAGACGAACGCGCCCAGCCCGAACGAGGTGAACAGCAGCAGGTCCTGGTTGAAGCCGGTCGGCACCAGCTCGTAGGCGATCGCGGCGAGCAGTGCGCCGGCACCGAACCCCATCACCATGCCGACCCGCTCCGCGGGCACCGGGCTCCGGCGGAACGCCAGCCACGCGCCGACGACCAGCGAGAACGCCGCTATGCCACCCCACATGGCAGCCTGCAAGGCACCCACGTCCGCCTCCATCGTCTGAACGCGACGGTAGCAAGGCAATACGTCCAAAACGGGAACTTGGTTCGTATCACCCGGAATACTGGAACGCGGCACCACTGTGTCTGGAGGAGCGACATGGCCCGTACCCCGTCCGCCGCGAAGAAGGCCCCGGCGAAGAAGGCCCCGGCCGAGAAGGCGGCGGCCAAGAAGACGGTGGCCAAGAAGACGGTGGCGAAGAAGGCGGTGGTCGCGCAGACCACCCCCGCCGTCACGCCCTCCGGCACGAAACGCGCGGCCTCCGCCGCGAAACGGGCGGGCGCTCCCGCGGCCGCGGGCAAGGCGACCGGCCGCCCGGCCGGACCGGGCAAGAAGGCGGCCGCCCCCGCGGCGGCGAAGAAGGCGCCTCCCGGCCGCGCCACCGAGCGGGCCGACCGCGGCCCGGCCCGCAAGACCGCGCCCCGCGCCGCCGGTGCGGGCGGCGCCCGCGGGCGCAAGCCGAACATCCTCGTGATCTGGGGCGACGACATCGGCATCACCAACCTGAGCTGCTACAGCGACGGGCTGATGGGCTACCGCACCCCCAACATCGACCGGATCGCCGCCGAGGGCGTCCGGTTCACCGACTACTACGGCGAGCAGAGCTGCACCGCGGGCCGCTCGGCGTTCCTGACCGGGCAGGCGGTGTTCCGCACCGGCCTGTCCAAGGTCGGCTTCCCGGGTGCGGACCTCGGCCTGCACGCGGCCGACCCGACCATCGCCGAGCTGCTCAAACCGCACGGGTACGCCACCGGCCAGTTCGGCAAGAACCACCTGGGCGACAAGGACGAGTTCCTGCCGACCGCGCACGGCTTCGACGAGTTCTTCGGCAACCTCTACCACCTCAACGCCGAGGAGGAGCCCGAGCACGCCGACTACCCCGACCCGCGTTCCTTCCCCGACTTCCGCGGCAACTTCGGGCCGCGCGGGGTGCTGCACTGCTGGGCGCTGCCGGGCGGCGGGCAGAAGATCGAGGACACCGGCCCGCTGACCCGCAAGCGCATGGAGACCATCGACGACGAGGTGTTCGCGCACGCGGCCGACTTCATCGAGCGGCAGGCCGCGGCGGACACGCCGTTCTTCGTCTGGTTCAACACCACGCACATGCACTTCAAGACCCATCCCCGGCCGGAGATCAAGGGCTGGGCGGGGCGGTGGCAGTCCGACTACCACGACGTGATGGTCGACCACGACCGCATCGTCGGCGAGCTGCTCGGCCTGCTCGACGCGCTGGGCATCGCCGACGACACGATCGTCATGTACAGCACCGACAACGGCCCGCACCTGAACACCTGGCCGGACTCCGCCATGACGCCGTTCCGCAACGAGAAGAACTCCAACTGGGAGGGCGCCTACCGGGTGCCCTCGCTGCTGCGCTGGCCCGGCCGGATCCCCGCGGGCTGGGTCTCCAACGAGATCGTCAGCCATCTCGACCTGCTGCCTACCCTGCTGGCCGCGGCCGGCGACCCGGACATCGCCGCGGAGCTGAAGGCGGGGCACGAGGCGGGGGGCAGGACGTTCCGGGTGTACCTGGACGGGTTCAACCTGCTGCCGTACCTGACCGAGGGGGAGCCGCACAGCCCGCGCGAGGGCTTCTTCTACTTCTCCGACGACGGCGACCTGACCGCGATCCGGTTCGACAACTGGAAGCTGGTCTTCATGGAGCAGCGCGCGCCCGGCACGCTGCGGGTGTGGGCCGAGCCTTTCACGCCGCTGCGGGTGCCCAAGATCTTCAACCTGCGCACCGACCCGTTCGAGCGGGCCGACGTCACCTCGAACTCCTACTACGAGTGGATGATCGACCGGGCGTACATGCTGCAGGCGGCGCAGAAGCTGACCGCGGACTTCCTGGCCAGCTTCCGGGAGTTCCCACCGCGGCAGGCGGCGGCGAGCTTCACCCTGGACCAGGTGATGGAGAAGATGCTCGACGGCATAGGGAGTCACTGACGTGCCGTTCCTGCCCTCCTGGCGGCCCGGCCCGACCCGCGACGCCATCGCCTCGTTCCTGGACGAGGCGCTGGCCGTGCCGGTCGAGCAGCGGGTCGCGGTGCTCGACAACGACGGCACCCTGTGGTGCGAGCGCCCGGGCTACATCCAGTACGACTTCCTGGTCCGCACCCTGCACCAGGCGGTCGAGCGGGATCCCGGCCTCGGCGGGCGCGAAGAGTACCGCGCCCTGCTCGACGGCGACCGGGCCGCGCTCGGCGAGCTGGGCCTGCAGCGGGTCGCCATGGCGCTGCTGGAGCTGTGCGCGGGCTGGACGCCGGACGAGTTCGCCGGCCGGGTGCGCGAGTTCATGGACACCGAGAAGCACCCGGACCGCGGCGTGCCGTACCCGAGGCTCGTCTACCAGCCGATGCTGGAGCTGCTGGAGGCGCTGCGCGCGCACGGCTTCGCGGTCTTCATCGTCACCGGCGGCGGCACCGAGTTCGTCCGCGCGGTCAGCAGGCAGCTCTACGGCGTCGCGCCCGACGACGTGGTGGGCACGCTGGTGGAGTACCACTTCGAGGAGCGCGGCGAGGGACCGGCGCTGGTGCGCACGGCGCAGGCGCTGGGCGAGATCAACGAGGGCCGGGCCAAGGTCGAGCACATCCAGACGCAGCTGGGCCGCCGGCCCATCTTCGCGGCCGGCAACTCCGCGGGCGACCGCGAGATGCTCGAGTACGCGCAGGCGGCCGGCTCGCCCAGCCTGGCGCTGCTGGTGCACCACGACGACGGCGAGCGCGAGTACGCGTACGCCTCCGCCGCGGTGACCGTCGCCGACACCGAGCCCATCGTCGACATCGGCCGCCGCGAGGGCTGGACCGTGGTCAGCATGCGCGACGACTGGGCGACCGTCTTCCCGCCCTGAGCCGACCGGTGCCGCCGGCGCTCGCCGCCGCGTAGGGTCGGCGGCGACACCGCGCGGGCCGGGGAGGCGTCCATGTCGTACGACCTGCTGTTCACCGGCGGCCGGGTGCTCGATCCGGGCAGTGGGCGGGACGCGGTGCTCGACGTGGCCGTGTCCGGCGGCCGGATCGCCGCGGTCGCCGCCGGGCTGCCCCGCGAAGCGGCGCGCGAGGTCGTCGACGTGGCCGGGCGGCTGGTCACCCCGGGCCTGGTCGACCTGCACACGCACGTCCACCCCGGCGCCACGTACTGGGGGATCGAGCCGGACCCGGTCGCCTGGTGCTCCGGCGTCACCACCTGGGTCGACGCGGGCTCCGCCGGGGCGTACGCGCTGCCCGCGCTGCGCCGGGCGATCGGCGGTTACCAGGTGCGGGTGCCGGTGCTGCTCAACATCTCCGCGGTGGGCCTGACCGGGCGCACCGGCGAGTCGCGCGACCTCGCGCACTGCGACACCGACCTGGCCGTCGCCACCGTCGCCGCGCACCGGGACCTGGTCGTCGGGATCAAGGCCCGCATCGACGCCGAGACCGTCGGGCCGCACGGGCTGGAGCCGCTGCGCCGGGCGCTGGCCGTGGCCCGCGCCTGCGAGCTGCCGCTCATGGTCCACATCGGCGCGGCTCCGCCCACGGTCGGCGAGCTGCTGCCGCTGCTGCGCGCGGGCGACGTCGTCACGCACTGCGCCAGCGGCATCGCGCTGGGCCGGGGCGGCCTGGACCCGGCGCTGCGCCGGGCGTACGACGCGGGCGTGCTGTTCGACCTCGGCCACGGCTCCGGCGGGTTCGCGTTCGACGTGCTGGAGGCGCAGCTCGCCGCGGGCATGCCGCCGCACACCGTCTCCACCGACCTGCACGGGCGCAGCCTGCACGGCCCCGTCTTCGACCTGCCCACCACGATGGCGAAGCTGCTCGCCGCGGGCCTGACCCTGGCGCAGGTGGTGGCCGCGGCCACCGTCGCCCCGGCACGGGCGCTGGCGCTGGCCGCCGGCACCGGCACGCTGGCCGAGGGCGTGCCCGCCGACCTGGCGGTCTTCGCGGTCGAGCCGGGCCCGTTCCCCGTCGCCGACGTGCACGGCCGGCGACGCACCGCCCCGCTGCGCCTGCGCAACGAGGCCACCTACCTGGCCGGCCGCCTGCTGCCGCCCCGCCTGCCCGCGCCGCCGCCCCCGTGGATCCCGCTCACCGCCGCCCAGCGCACCGCGCTGGCCGCCCGCGACCGCCGCATCCGCGACCTGCTGACCACCCCCCTGGTCACCCCCGACGACCTCGCCGACCAGTTCCCCCGCCCACCTGATCGTTGATCAAGGAAGGGTACGCCCCCCAGCGCCCGGCCAGGGCGTATTCAGCGGAGTCCGCCCATCGCCTCCGGCCACGGACGGAGAATGGACACCTTGGGGGTCGGCTCTCCCGGCCGGCGCCGTGGCCCCGATTGGAGGACGTCATGCGACGCCTCTCACGCGCAGCCTGCATCCTCACCACCGGCACCTTCCTCGCCGCCCTCGGCCTGGGCTCCTCAGCCGCCGCGGCCGCCGAGCCCACCCCGCAGGTCTGCACCAAGACCGCCAAGACGGTCGAGGACGGCCTCACCGTCTTCGCCCGCGAACTCACCAAGGTCACCCAGGCCGCCGACTCCGGCGACCTCCCCGCCGCCGAGCGCTCGGTCCAGAGCGCCGGCGACTCCCTCGTCGACCTGGCCGCCAACCTGCGCACCGACGCCGCCACCGCCGACGCCGCCGACGTCAAATCCACCCTCGGCCAACTAGCCGACGAGTTCGAAACCCAAGGCAAAAGCCTCACCACCGTCGAGTCACTCCAGAACCTCGACGTCACCCGCATAGACGCCCTCTCCGACCAGATGATCGCCATCTGCGGCGCCGCCAACCCCACCCCCCGCTGACCCGCCACCCCGCCGCGCCGATATTGCGTGGACTGTGGGTACGACACGCCTGAACCGGGCAAATCCCTAACAGTTCGCGCAAGATCGTCGTGATCTTCGCGCGGCGGGCGGGGAGCCCGGTGGGGGATTAGCATCCTTCGGTGCGTAACTCAGGGCTTGCCGCGTTCCTTGCCGTGGTGCTGACCGTCGCGACGGCGGGGTGCGGCACCGATGCGGCCCCGGCTGCGCCGCAGGCGGGGTGGGTCGAGGCGGGGGCGAGTACGGCGCCGTCGGTGGCGCCGAGCGTCTCGCCGTCGGCCAGGCCCGCCGCGGCGGCGTTCGCGACCGGCAATCCGAAGGGCAAGGCTGCGGTGCCGGCCGAGGCGCGGGCGGTGAACACCGCGAAGCCGACCCGGGTGATCGGCGACGGCACGCCCGCGAGCTGCACGTCCAAGGCGGTGGTGGCGGCGGTCGCGGCCGGCGGGGTCATCACGTTCGACTGCGGGCCGGACCCGCTCACCATCACCATGCAGGCCACCGCGAAGATCAAGAACGCTAACGGGCCCCGGATCGTGCTCGACGGCGGCGGAAAGATCACGCTCAGCGGCGGCGGCAAGCGCCGCATCCTCTACATGAACACCTGTGACAAGGCCCAGGGCTGGACCACCTCGCACTGCCAGGACCAGGACCACCCGCAGCTCACCGTGCAGAACCTGACCTTCGCCGACGGGAACTCCACCGGCGAGACGGCCGAGGGCGGCGGGGGCGGCGCGATCTTCGTACGCGGCGGGCGGCTCAAGGTGGTCAACTCCCGCTTCATCCGCAACCGCTGCGACACCACCGGCCCGGACGTGGGCGGCGCGGCGATCCGGGTGCTCAGCCAGTCCAAGGGCCTGCCGGTGTACGTCGTGAACAGCACCTTCGGCGGCGGGCCCGGCCTGGGCGGGCGCTGCTCCAACGGTGGCGCGCTGAGCAGCATCGGCGTGTCCTGGGTGGTGCTGAACAGCCTGCTCACGCACAACAGCGCGATCGGCCGGGGCGCCAACCCGGCCCGCGCCGGGCAGCCCGGCGGCGGCAGCGGCGGGGCGATCTACACCGACGGCAACCTGTTCACGGTCCGCGTCGCGGGCACGATCATCCAGGACAACCATGCCGAGGAGGGCGGCGGCGCCATCTTCTTCGTCAGCAACGACCGCACCGGCACCATGCGGATCGAGGGCTCCACGCTGCGCCGCAACCCCAGCGACGGCTTCGAGACCAGCGGCTTTCCCGGCATCTTCTTCCTCGGCGCCCGCAACCCCACCGTCACGTCGTCGACGCTGCGCAGGTAGCGGCCAAGCGTTAGGAAGGTGCCCTTCCGCTACGTATGGCGATAAGAAGGTGCCCTTCCTTCTCAGCCGGGGGCGGGGGCCGAGACGGGTGGGGTGGCCGGGCGGGGGCGTAGCGAGGGTGCGGCCAGGGCGACGAAGAGGGCGAGCACGGCGGGGACGGACAGGGCGGCGGGCAGGCCGGTCAGCTCGGCGAGCGCGCCGATGGCCAGCGGGCCGACCACGAAGCCGAGGAAGCCGAGGCTGGCGACGCGGGCGATGGCCTGCCCGGCGCGCGCCGGGTCCTGGCTGCCCGCGGCGGCGAAGACCTGCGGCGCGATGCAGGCCAGGCCCGCGCCGAGCAGGCCGAACCCGGCGACCCCGGCGACCGGGTGCCCGGCGAGCAGGGCCAGGCCGAGCCCGACCCCGGCCAGCACCCCGCTGTAACGGACCAGGCGGACCGCGCCGAGCGCGGCGGTGAGCCGGTCGCCCACCAGCCGTCCCGCCATCATCATGATCGAGAAGGTGGCGTACGCGGTCGCGGCGAACCCCGGCGAGCTGCCCAGGCTGTCGCGCAGGTACACGGCGCTCCAGTCGGCGGCCGCGCCCTCGCCGACCAGGCAGCAGAAGACGAGCACCCCGAGGAAGGTCACGCCGCGCAGCCCGCCGTCGGCCCGCTCGGCGGGCCCGGCCGGGGGTGGCGCGACCGGCGCGGGACGCAGCCGCGCGGCCGCCGTCGCGGTGGCGGCCACCGCCGCGGCGACCCCGAGGAACGTGGTCGCCGCACCGAGCCCGGCGTACGCGAACAGCCCGCCGATCGCCGCGCCGAGGAATCCGCCGACGCTGTACACGGCGTGGAAGGACGAGATGATCGGCGCCTGCCGGGCCCGCTGCGCCTCGACCGCGGCCGCGTTCATGGTGATGTTGAGCAGCCCGTGCGTGGCGCCGAAGGCCAGCAGGCACGCCGCGAGCACGGCCAGGTTCGGCGCGTACGCGGGGGAGACCAGCAGCAGGCCGTCGGCGAGCGCCACGGGCAGCAGCAACCGGCCGGTGCCGAACCGGTCGACCAGGCGCCCGGCCGCCTGCATGCCGAGGATGGCCCCGGCGGCGAACGCGAGCAGGCCGAGGCTCAGCTCCCCGTCGGTCAGGCCCAGCCCCTGCTTGACCGCCGGGATGCGGGCGGTCCACGTGCCGAGGATCACGCCGTAGAGCAGGAAGAGCAGGCTGACCGCCAGGCGGTCGCGCCGCGGCGCGGTCGGGTCGGACACTGGCGAGGTCATGGGCCGCCTCCGGGGGTGTGCGGGGTGCCGGGCGTGGGTGCGTGCTGCGAACATCATGAATGGCGGGTGACAATGGGGCGAACCGGCCCGGTCCCGCCCGCCGCCACCGCTGTATGCTGCTAGCGCCCTGGCCAGGCATCGGGTGAGCTGCCGTGCCTGCTCCCCGCCCCCGGCCGGGCTGTGCCGGTGATGTCGAGTCTGCGGGAGCCGAGAACATGACGAACGAGACGCTGCTGGTCACCGGTGGTGCCGGTTTCGTGGGGACGCACCTGATCCGCGCCCTGCTGGAGACCCACCCCGCCGCGCGGATCGTCTCCGTCGACAACTACTTCACCGGCCTGCACGAGAACGAGGTCGACGACCCGCGCGTCACCTACCTCGACGGCTCGACCGTGGACATCTTCAAGATCTGGGCGGAGCACGGGCTCGACTCCCCGAAGATGGTCTTCCACCTGGGCGAGTACGCGCGCATCGTGCAGTCCTTCGACGAGTTCGACCGGACGTGGGAGTACAACACCCACGGCACCAAGGAGGTCGTCCGGTTCTGCGCCCAGCACGGCGCGCGGCTGGTCTACTCCGCGTCGAGCTCGAAGTTCGGCAACGAGGGGCGCGACGAGCACCTCAACCCGTACGCGTGGACCAAGGCCAAGAACGTCGAGCTGATCAAGAACTACGGCGAGTGGTACGGCCTCGACTACGTCATCACGTACTTCTACAACGCGTACGGGCCGGGCCAGATCAGCGCGGGCACCTACGCCACCGTGATCGGCATCTTCGAGCGGCAGTACCTGGCCGGCGAGCCGCTGACCGTGGTCTCCCCGGGCACGCAGACCCGCGACTTCACCCACATCTCCGACATCATCTCGGGCATCCTCGCCTCCGCCGAGGGCGGCAAGGGCGACGGCTACCTGCTGGGCTGCGGCAAGGAGTGGGAGCTGACCGAGGTCGCGAAGATGTTCGGCACCGAGTACGTCATGATCCCGGCCAAGCGTGGCGAGCGCGTCCGCGGCCGGGCCGACAACAGCAAGGTGCGGGCGCTGGGCTGGGAGCCGAAGGTCGCCCTGGACGAGTACATCGCCGAGTTCGTGCGGAACAACCCGCGCCCCTGAGCCGGTACGCTGCGGGCCATGTCTGACCACGCGGACACGGCCCGCAGGTTCGTCGCCGACGTCTGGAACGGCGAGCGCGAGGACTCGGCATACGACCTGGTCGCCGCCGGTTGCCCCGGCTTCGGCGCGCACGGCCCGGAGGGCGTCCTGGCCTGGCACCGCGACCGCCGGGCGTCCTTCCCCGACCTGCGTTACGAGCTGCTGGACGTGGTCGCCGACGGGTCGAGGGCGGCGCTGCGCTGGCACGCCACCGGCACCCAGGAGGGCCCGTTCGGCCCGGTGCCGCCGACCGGCACGGCCGTGTCGTACGCGGGCGCGACGTTCCTGACCTTCGACGCCGACGGCCGGATCGCCGACGTGTGGAGCGTCAACGAGCTGTTCCAGCTGCTGCAGCAGCTCGGCGTGGGTGTGGTCGCGCCGGAGGCGTGATCGTCACCACTGCCCGCAGCGCCCGGCGGAAAGTGATCTTCGTCATAGCCGTCGGCCGCCGTGCCGTATGCCGCCCGGATCGTGACATCCGGCCCGGATCTGCCGTCCGATGCGGAAAGTCCGATGTATCCATGACGCCGGTGAACTGGACGTTCACGCCGCCCGGCGCGCTGCGGGCGCGTCGGCGGCCGGAGCCGCCCGGCCCGCGCCCCGGCTCCGGCCGCCTGCGTCGCCGGGTCCGGTGGTTGGGAAACGGTGTCCGCAAAGCCCTGGTCAGTGGCGAGGGCCGCCTACGGTCCTGAGACGTCGGTTTGAAAACGTCAGATCAGGTGAATGGAAACACGCGTGAGCGACCCCTACGCCCCGCCTCCCGGCCAGCCCGACCCGTACCGGGCGCCGAGCGACCCCTACGCCCAGCAGCCCGTCTCGGTCCCGCCGGGCAGCCCGCCGCCCTACGGCACGCCCGGCCAGCAGCCGTACGGCGTGCAGGGCCAGCAGCCGTACGGGGCGCCGCCGCCGTACGCGCCCGGCGGGCAGCAGCCTCCGGCCAAGTCCAACAAGGGCCTCATCATCGGGCTCGTCGCCGGGCTCCTGGTGCTGCTGCTGATCCTGTGCGGCGTCGGCCTGGTGCTGTTGCTGAACCAGGACGACGACGACCCGGTCACGCCGACGACGCCCGGCCGCACCTCGGCGCCGGCGACCTCCGCGGCGGCCCCGCCGCCGGGCAACAACAACGCGATCACCGCGGACTCGTCCAGCGACTTCGCCGACGTGTGCGCGGGCGGCGCGATCCTCAACGCGGCCGACTACACCGCCGGCGGCAGCGCCAAGGCGTACGTCTTCGCCAACAGCCCGACCCGCCTGACGAACTGGAGCTACAAGTCCGTCAGCTCGACCGCCCCGTACTACGCCAGGTCGACCGAGTACGCCTCGGTGAGCGTCGTCGGCTGCCTCGCCTTCGTGCCGGGCAGCGAGGCGCCCGGGCAGAAGTGCGAGATCAAGGCGTCCGACGGCAAGAAGCTGACGGTCGACTACCTGTCGTCGCGGTACACCCTCACCTTCCACGCCGCGAAGACCGGCGAGAAGATCGGCGACGGCGGCACCATCAACGCGCCGGCCAACCGGTGCCCGAGCTTCCTCACCTACAACCGCGAGACGCTGAAGTCCTACGCGTCGCCGGACAGCGGCTCGATCGACGCCGCGATCAAGAAGCTGCTGGCCTGACGCCCGCGTGAGCCAGGCTCCGTTCCCGCCGCACCGGCGACGGGAACGGAGCCTGGACCGTGCGAGGGGTCAGATCCAGCCGCGGCGGGCCGCGATCGCGCCCGCCTGGAAGCGGTTGGCGGCGCCGAGCAGCTCGTAGAGGCGGCTGATGCGGCGGCGCATGGTGCGCACCGACCAGTCGAGCTGGCGCGCGATCGCCTCGTCCTTGAGCCCGCTGACCAGCAGCGTCAGCAGGGCACGGTCCTCCTCGGAGACCGGGTCCTCGGCGGGCGCCTGCAGCGGCACGGCGGTGCGCCAGCACAGCTCCCAGTAGTCGATCAGGCCGTCGAGCAGCGTCGACGGCCGGATCACGGCGGCCCGCACGTCGGTCAGGTCCAGCGACAGCGGCATCAGCGCGATGCGCCGGTCCACGATGGCGAGCTTGATGCGCAGGCCGGGCAGCACCCGCGCCTGCTCGCCGTGGCCGATCAGCTCGCGGATGTCGTCGAAGACCCCCGGCCACTCCAGCGCCTCGGGGGCGTACACGGCCCGGTAGCGCACGCCGCGGGCGATGTTCGCCTGCTCGATCGGGTTCGAGGTGGTCAGCGCGTACGGCGGCCGGTCGAGCGTGCTCACCTCCTCGCGCGCCTCCTGCTGGATCTGCACGAACCAGCGGCCCAGCGCCTCGCTGCCGGTGACGATCTCGATCTCCTCGCCGTGGCCCGAATGTGCCGCGGCGAACAGCAGCGCGAGCTGCCCGGCGGCGGCCTGCACCCGGTCCAGCTCGGCGGCGCGGCTGCGGACCAGCGCGGACACGGCCGCCTGCGGCTCGATCGCGGCGTACCGGCGGCTGCGGCCCGCCAGGCGGCCGACCAGCCCGTGGTCACGCAGCCGGTCCAGGGCGCGGGCGACGCGCTCCACCGAGCAGCCCAGCTCCTCGGTCAGGTCGGCGGGGGAGGCGGTGCGGCGGACGAGCACGGCGCGGTAGACCGCCTCGTCGAAGGGGTCGACACCGGCGGGGGTGAGCTCGGAGGTCATTGACTGATCTTGGCCCAAACGTGCCACCGGCAGCAACGGGCCAGCTGATGACATTGCACCGTACGGGTCGTGACCCGTAGACCCAACAGTCATGAAATTCCCCCCTCGCTCCATCGCGACCGGACTCTCGGTCGTGCTCGCCGCCGGGCTGGTCTCGGCATGGTCCCCACCGGGCGTCGCGGCGCCCACCCCGGCGCAGCGGCGCGTGATCGTGCTGCTGGCCGGCGACCCGGCCGTGGCCGCCGCACCGGGCGGTTCGCTGCGCGACGCGCGCGGCGCCGACGCGGCCCGGGTGACCGACGCGCGCAAGGCGGTGCAGGGCCGCCAGCGCGAGCTGCTCGACGCGGCCCGCCGCCAGGGCGTCCGGCTGACCCGCGAGCGCCCGCTCGGCCTGCTCGTGAACGCGGTCGCGGCCACGGTGCCCGCCGACGACGTGGCGCGGCTGTCCGCGCTGCCGGGTGTGCTCGCGGTCGTGCCCGACCAGCCGGTGCGGGCACACACCGACGTGAGCGTGCCGCTGGTCGGCGCGCCGCAGGTGTGGCAGGGCACCGCCGGTGCGGGCGCCCCCGCCAGGGGCACCGGGGTGACCGTCGCGGTGCTGGACAGCGGCATCGACTACACCCACCCCGACCTGGGCGGCGGCCTGGGCGAGGGGTTCAAGGTCGTCGGCGGGTACGACTTCGCCAACGGCGACGCCGACCCGATGGACGACAACGGCCACGGCACCCACGTCGCGGGCATCATCGCGGGCCGCGCCGCCGCGCCGGGCGGGATCACCGGCGTCGCGCCGGAGGCGAACCTGCTGGCGTACAAGGTGATGAACGAGTGGGGCGAGGGCTACACGTCGGACATCATCGCGGGCCTGGAGGCGGCGGCCGACCCGGCCAACCCGCACCGGGCCGACGTGATCAACATGAGCCTGGGCGGCTACGGCGACGGCCTCGACCCGCTGGGCCTGGCCGCGACCGCCGCCACCGAGGCGGGCGTCGTGGTGGTGGCCTCGGCCGGCAACAGCGGCCCCGGCCGGGACACGGTCGGCACCCCGGCCGCCGCCGACGGCGTCATCGCCGTGGGCGCGTCCACCAGCAACCTGGTGCTGCCCACCCTGCACGTCGACGGCACGCGCCTGCAGACCTACCGCGGCCACCTGTCGGCCAACCCGGCCGCCGAGCCGGTCACCGGCCGCCTGGTCGACGCCGGGTTCGGCAGCGCCGAGGAGCTGGACGCGGCGGGCGACCTGCGCGGCAAGGTCGTGCGGATCAACGGCTTCGCCGCCCCGTCGCTGGACTACCTGACCCAGTGGGAGCTCGACCTGGCCGTCGAGCTGGAGAAGCGCGGCGCGGTCGCGGTCGTCTCGGGCCAGAGCAACTCCGGCGGCCCGGTGGTGTTCGGCGCCGACGGCTCCGTGCCCGCCGCGCCCTCGACCACCGCGAAGGGCCTGCTCAAGGGCCTGGCCGGCACGCAGGCCTCGGGCGATCTCTACCGGATGGACAAGCTCGTCGTGCTCGGCATGGACGACACGCAGTACGAGGAGCTGACCGGGCGGCTGGCCGCCGGGCCGATCGACGTGACGGTCCAGGGCGAGGACGTCACCGACCGGATCGCCTCGTTCTCCTCGCGCGGCCCGTCGCTGCGCTTCGGCCTCAAGCCGGAGCTGGTGGCGCCCGGCGTGGGCATCCGCTCGACGGTGCCGACCGCGCTGTTCGGGCCGGGGCAGTACCTGATGTCCGGCACCTCGATGGCGGCCCCGCACGTGGCGGGCGCGGCGGCGCTGCTGCGCCAGCTCCACCCGGGCCAGGCGCCCGCCGCGGTGCTGTCCACGCTGGTCGGCACGGCCAAGCCGGTGGGCGGCACGCCGACCGCGTACGGCTCGGGCCGGCTCGACGTGGCCGCGGCCGCCCGTGCCGCGCTCACCGCGGAGCCCGCGTCGCTGTCGTTCGGGCTCGCCGACCTGTCCGGCCCGACCGTGGGCGGCAAGGCCACCGTGACCCTGCGCAACTCCGGCACCCGCGCGCTGACCGTGCGCCTGCGCGCCGACTCGGGCGCGGTGCGCGTCAAGCCCGACCGGGTCACCGTGCCCGCCGGCCGGACCGCGAAGGTCACCGTCACGCTGCAGGCCAAGCGGCCCGCGGGCGACACCGAGATCACCGGCGCCGTCACCGCCGACGCCGGCGCGGGCCGCGTCGCCCGGGTGCCGTACCTGCTGGTCGTGCGCCCGCTGATCGTGGCGGCCACGCCCGACCCGAGCGACGGCACCAGCACCGTGTGGATCGGCTCGCCGACCGCGCTCGGGGCCGCGCCTGTCGTCACCGTCGACCCGCCGCGCGGCAGGCCTTACACGGTGACCGCGACGCACCGCTACGACAACGTGTACACCGCCGACCTCACCGGCGCGCACCCCGGCGCGTACGGCGTCAGCGTGCGCGGCACCGCCGCCTCCGGGCAGCGGCTGATCGGCGCGGCCGGCTTCGAGGTCACCCCCGAGGACGTGCGCGGCAGCCGCTGGCAGCCGGTCGGCCCGAACGGCGCGGGCGGCCAGCTCACGCTCACCCCGGCCGACGGCGCGCAGGGCGTCATGACCACCGACTACAAGGCCGGCCTCTGGCTCACCACCGACCGTGGCGCGAGCTGGAGCCAGCTCAACCGCCTCCCGGTCGGCGGCGCGTCGGGCCTCGGCACCGTCGTCGTCGACACGAAGAACCCCGCCCGCTGGTGGTACGCCGTGAACGACCCGCTGACCGGCGGGAAGATCCTGCGCACCACCGACCGCGGCCGCACCTGGCAGACGCTGCCCACCCCCGAGGGCTGGGTGACCGGGCTGCTCGCCGACGCGCAGAGCCGGGCACTGGTGGCGATCGTCAGCGGCACCCTGCTGACCAGCGTCGACGGTGGCGACACCTGGACGCCGCAGCAGTCCGGCCTGCCGGGCGAGATCGTGCACGCCGCGATCGGCGGCGACGACCTCTACCTCGGCACCTACGACGGCGTGTGGAAGCTGTCCGGCGTCGTGTCGGGCACGCCCGGCGCGGCGGTCCAGGTGTACGACGGCGCCGGAAGGTTCGTCGCGGCCCTGGCCGCCGACGAGGGCGTGGTCGCGACCGTGGTCTGGGGCGAGGGCGTGGTCGGCTCGCACGACGGCGGCAAGACCTGGTCCACGCTCTACCAGCGCGACTTCGGGCTGAACACGATGCGCGCCACCGGCGGCGAGCTGTACGTCGCCACCCTGTCCGGCGAGGGCCTGGTCGGCCGCGACCACGGTCGCGACTGGACGGCGACCGCGCTGCCGTCGCACGACGCGTACGTCTACGACTACGACCGCTGGTCCGACGGCACCGCCGCGACGACCACCACGGCCGGCGTCTACGACGCGGTCGAAGGCGGGTTCCGCCGCCTCGGCGTGCAGGGCACCACCGTGTACGACCTCGTGGTCAGCGGCGGCGACCTGATCGCCGGCACCGAGAACGGCCTCTACCGCACCGCGTCGCCCGCCTCCGGCCCGGAGTGGGGCGCCGCACGCGGCGAGGGCTGGATCGGCGAGGGGGCCGAGCACGTCGCCGTCTCCCCGGCCGACCAGCGGGTGCTCTGGAAGATCCGCCGGGCCGCCTGGGGCGACCAGTTCATGCTCGCCCGCAGCGACGACGGCGGGCACACCTGGACCGAGCTCGGCAACGCCTCGGAGAAGCCGACCGCCCTCATGATCCACCCCGCGGCTCCGGGCCACGTCTACGCCGGCTTCGAGCGGCTGACCGGCCAGGGCCTGACCGTCACCCGCGACAACGGCCGGACCTGGAAGAACATCTTCCTGCCCGAGCGGATCAATGCGCTGGCCGGCGACCCGGCGAACGCGAACCGGATCTGGCTCGGCACCCGCACCGGCCTCTACCGCTCCGACGACGGCGGAGTGAACCTCACCAAGGTCGCCGACGGCCTGGTCACCGCGATCCGCCTCGACGGCGGGCGGCTCGTCCTCGGCGGCGACACCATCCGCACCAGCACCGACGGCGGCCGGACCTTCCGCACCGCCGACACCGGCCCGCTGGATCTGCTGGTGTCCGACTTCGCGGCCAAGGGCGACACCCTGTTCGCCGCGACCACCGCGCACTCCGCGTACGGCCTCGCCAAGGGCGGCCGCGGCGTGCTCCGCAGCACCGACGGCGGCCGGACCTGGCACAACATCTCCACCGGCCTGCAGAACCTGGACGTCACCACCCTCGCGGTGAGCCCCGACGGCCGCTGGCTCTTCGCCGGCACCCTCCGCGGCGGCATCCACCGCCTCCCCCTCACCCGCTAGCGGGCCTGGAGGAAAGGAAGGGCACCTTCTTAACGCTATGCGTTGTAGAAGGTGCCCTTCTTAACGCGCTGGCGCCCTGGGGTTGGTGAAGATCGCTATTCCGTGTCAGAAGACGTAGTCAGAACACACTTCTTGACCGGAAACATTGATCTTCGCGCCGCCGCGAGACCTGGCGGGGCGCCGCGAGGCCGGGTGGCGGCCCGTGCCCGCGGCGGCCGCAGGGGTAGCCCGGCGCTGGTAGCTTGCCGGTGTGCGCCTGGGTGTCTACATCGACGCGTTCAACCTCTACTACGGCGGCCGGTCCTTCTTCGGCCGCGGCACGGCGGGCTGGCGCTGGCTGGACGTACGCGCCCTGGCCCGGGCCGTCGTCGCCCGGCGCACCGACTGGCCCGGCGCCCGGATCGACCGCGTGGTCTACTGCACCGCCGTCATCGACCAGGCCACCAACCAGTCCGGCTACGTCGACCAGCAGATCTACCTCAAGGCGCTGGAGGCCCACGGCAGCGTCGACGTCATCGAATACGGCTACTACGTCAACCGCGTGAAGTACGCCCCGCTCGCCGTACCCGCCGGACGCTCCAAGAAGCCGCAGCTCGTCCACCCGACCTGGCCCATCATGATCCAGGACGCCGCCAAGCAGCCGGTCCCCAAGGGGATCTTCATGGTGTCGTACTCGCACCGCGAGGAGAAGGGCTCCGACGTCAACGTCGCCTCCCACCTGCTCGTCGACGTGCTCAGCGGCGCGGTCGACGCCGCCGTGGTCATCTCCAACGACAGCGACCTGCGGTTCCCGATCCAGCACGCCCGCACCATCGTGCCGGTCGGCCTGATCAACCCGTCCCCGGGCTGGCTCGCCGGGGCGCTGTCCGGCCAGCCGGACGACGGCGTCGGCGGCCACTGGTGGCACCAGCTCCGGCCGGGGGAGTTCGAGCGGGCCCAGCTCCCGGACCAGGTCGGGGCCTACACCAAACCCGCGGGCTGGTGACGCCCGCCATTGACCGGGGTACGCGCCGCGGGTAGCCTTGACTCATAACTCACCCGGCCTCCCTCGTGGAGCCGGGTTTTTTCGTGCCCTGAGCAGTCCATCGACGCGGCATCCGCTTCCGGCCGTGCACGGCCGTACGGACGTTTGAAGCCGCTGATCTGCTTTTGGCAGGTCAGCGGCTTCTTTGTCTGGCGATCAGTGGTGCCCCCGGCAGGATTCGAACCTGCGCCCCCGCCTCCGGAGGGCGGTGCTCTATCCCCTGAGCTACGGGGGCTCAGCGACCGACAAAGAGTATCAGGTCCCCTGGCCGACACCGAATCGGTATACGGCTCGGCCGTTCGGGCGATGACATGTCGCGTCGCACCATCAGCTACCAGCCGGTTAATCCGATCCGAGGCGGGACCGCGGCGGGCGAGGATGTGGCGTTCCGTAATCCCACTCCCTCGGAGGAACCATGCGCCAGCGCTGGACTTCCCGCCTCGCGGTTGCTGCTGCCGCCGGCCTTCTCTCGCTCGGCACGGCCACCGCGGCCTGGGCCGGGACCGTCATCGACATCAACGACTCGCACGTGCCGACCACGGCCGCGGGCTTCTCGACGAAGGAGTGCACCGGCCCGTTCGCCGCGCTGCCCGCCGGCAAGGACGGCTGGCACTTCGTGCTGCCGAACGCCGCCGGCGACGACTTCACCTCGCTGAGCGCGACCTTCAGCAACGGCACGACCGCCGTGGTGACGAGCAAGAACTCGGGTACGCCGTCGACCGGCGCGGGCTGGTCGGGCTACATCGACAACGCCGGCAGCGCGGACAAGCACGTCTACCTGTTCACCGACGCGGGCTGGACGCTGACCGCGGCGACCGCGGACGTGGAGGGCGCGACGCAGGGCGGCGAGTTCAACCTGAGCCACACCTGTGCCGGCACCTCGTCGACGCCGTCGCCGAGCGCCTCGCCGAGCGCTTCGGCCTCGCCCAGCGCCTCGGCTTCGGCGAGTGCGTCCACGAGCGCGTCGCCGAGCGGCACCCCGCAGCCGTCGGGCACGCCGGACCCGTCGGGAACGCCGGGCGTCACCCCGTCGCCGTCGGAGCCGGGCCTGCCGGTGACCGGCACGGCCGTGACCGGCATCGTGCTGGCGGGTCTGCTGCTGGTGGGCGGTGGCGCGGTGACGCTGTTCATGGTGCGCCGTCGCCGGGATCTGCCGACCGAGGCCTGATCCGGGTACGGATGGACGAGAGAAGGGCCCCGCCGGTGATCCGGCGGGGCCCTTCCTCATGGCGTTCTCAGCGTTTGGCCAGGGTCTCCTGCAGCCGCTGCATGTCGGAGATCTCGGCCTGCTGGCCGGCCTTCATGCTCTTGGCGAGCCAGGTCACGTCCGGGTCTTCCGACTGCTCCAGCACCGCGTCGACCATGTGCACCCCGCCCAGGTGATGTTTGATCATCATCTCCAGGAAGAGGCGGTCGACCTCCTTGCCGGTGGCGTTCTGCAGCGCGTCCATCTCGGCCTGGGTGGCCATGCCGGGCATCAGGTTGCCGTTGGTCAGCACCTGGTCGCCATCGGGCATCCAGGCCATCGGCCTGCCGGAGCCGTTGTTGTTGAGTCCCCAGTCGCGCAGCCACTGGCTCATGATGCCGATCTGGCCCTGCTGGGTCATGGCGATGTCCTCGCCCATGGTGCGGACCTCGTGCGAATAGCCCTTCTTGGTCGCGATCATGCCCATGGCGACGGCCTGGGCGTGGTGCGCGGTCATGTCCCGGGCGAAGCCGGCCTCGGCGGAGTCGTCGGCGGGGGAGCCGGATCCGAGGACCCGGCTCAGCCCGAAGCCGAGCGACAACCCGACCAGCAGGGCGACGGCCGTCACGAGGGCCAGCCCTCGCGCGCTGACGATCGTGAAGCCGCGAGGGCTGTTCCTCGTGTCGGTCATGGTGCTCCCGTCAGCCCTGCATCCCGCCGTTGTTGAGCGCCGCGACCTGCTGCTCGGTCAGCGGCTTCTCACCGGTGGCGGTGTTGCCGCCCGAGCACAGCGCGGTGGGGCCCTCGAGGCTCGCGTTCACGCGCAGCGCGCCGATGAAGTCGCCGATGCGGGCGTCGTCGGCGTTGTCGACCTTCAGCTGGTAGCCCCAGGCCTGCAGCGAGATCGGCTTGTCCAGGCCCGGGTACGGGCTCATCATCATCTTCTCGACGCCGGTGACCTTGGCGGCGAGCTTGGCCACCTGGTCGGCGGGCAGGTCGGGACGGTACGTGATCCAGACGGCGCCGTGCTCCAGGCTGTGCATGGCGTGCTCGTTCGGGATCTGCGCGTCGTAGACGTTGCCCATGCAGGTCTGCCACGCGTAGCTGTGGTTGCCGCCCACCGGCGGGCTCTGCTCGTACTTCACCTGGTCGTAGGTGTGCTCGCGACCGAAGTCCTGGGTGAAGTGGGTGATGCCGCTGATGCCCTCGGCGCGGCCCTCCCAGCCGTAGCCGGCGCCGCCGGGTCGGAAGGCGGCCCAGACGCCCCAGCCGATGATGCCTGCGGCCAGCAGGCCGACCGCGGTGAACATGGCGATGGGGCCCCAGTTGCGACCCTGGTTGACCTTGACTGGCGTGATCGGCTTCTTGGGGCCGCCGCCCTTGCCACCCTTCGGCGGAGTCTTGCCGCCACCGGTGTTGGGCTTGGCGCCGGCCGCGGGCTTGCCGCCGACCTTCACAACATTGGGGCGGTGCTGCTCGCCGCCCTGCGTGCTGATGCTCATCGTGGTGTCCGTCACATCGAGGGGTGGGCGCGCCCGCCATGTGGTGGGACGCTGAGGGCCGAAGTCTACCCGGTTAGCATTGCCGGGTGACTCCCGCGAATCTCGCCGATGCCGTCCTGACCGCCGCGAAAGCCGTTTTCACGACCCGGCAGCTCGATCTGTCGGCCCTGCCGGCGGCGGCGACGGTGGAGCGCCCGCGCAACCCGGAGCACGGCGATTACGCCACCAACCTCGCGCTTCAGGTCGCCAAGAAGGTCGGCGCCAACCCGCGCGAGCTGGCCGCGGCGCTCGCCGAAGAACTCAGCAAAGTCTCAGGCATCGCCGCGGTGGAGATCGCCGGGCCGGGCTTCCTGAACATCCGGGTGGACGCGGCTGCCGCCGGCGAGCTGGCCCGCCTGGTGGTGACCCAGGGCAGCGGGTACGGGCACGGCACGGCGCTGGCCGGCCAGCGGCTGAACCTGGAGTTCGTCTCGGCGAACCCGACCGGCCCGATCCACCTGGGCGGGGTGCGCTGGGCCGCGGTCGGCGACGCGCTGGCGCGGCTGCTCAAGGCGGCCGGCGCGCAGGTCACCACGGAGTACTACTTCAACGACGCCGGGGCGCAGATCGACCGGTTCGCCAACTCGCTGCTGGCCGCCGCGCGCGGGCAGGCGACGCCGGAGGACGGGTACGGCGGCGCGTACATCGCGGAGATCGCCGAGGCGGTGCGGGCCAAGCAACCTGACGCCGACGACCTGGAGACGTTCCGGGCCGAGGGCGTGGAGCTGATGTTCGCGCAGATCAAGTCCTCGCTGGCCGAGTTCGGCACCAGCTTCGACGTGTACTTCAACGAGAAGGACCTGCACGACAAGGGCGAGCTGGACCTGGCCCTGGAGCGGCTGCGGGCGCAGGGCCACGTCTACGACGCCGACGGCGCGACCTGGCTGCGCACCACCGACTTCGGTGACGACAAGGACCGGGTGCTGCGCAAGAGCGACGGCGCCTGGACGTACTTCGCCGCCGACTGCGCCTACTACCTCGACAAGCGGGACCGGGGCGCGGACAAGGTCATCCTGATGCTGGGCGCCGACCACCACGGTTACGTGGGCCGCATGAAGGCCATGTCGGCCTGCTTCGGCGACGACCCGGACGCCAACCTGGAGATCCTCATCGGCCAGCTGGTGAACCTGGTCCGCGACGGCCAGCCGGTGCGCATGAGCAAGCGCGCGGGCACCGTCGTCACCATGGAGGACCTGGTCGAGGCGATCGGCGTGGACGCCTCCCGGTACGCGCTGGCCCGCTACAGCATCGACTCGCCGATCGACATCGATGTGGATCTGTGGACCAGGGCCACCCGCGACAATCCGGTCTACTACGTGCAGTACGTCGCGGCCCGCACGGCCAGCGTCTCGCGTAACGCGGCCGAGCTGGGGCTGACTCGGGACGCGGCCGCGTTCGACTCGGCGCTGCTGGCGCACCCGAAGGAGCTGGAGCTGCTCAAGGCGCTCGGCGACTATCCCGCTGTGGTCAAGAGCGCGGCGGAGCTGCGCGAGCCGCACCGGGTGGCCCGCTACCTGGAGGATCTGGCCGGAGACTTCCACCGCTTCTACGACGAGCCCGCTTGCCGCGTGCTGCCGCACGGCGACGCCCCGATCGAGCCCGGCAATGTCGCCCGGCTCTGGCTCAACGACGCGACCCGCACCGTCATCGCCAACGGCCTCGGCCTGCTCGGCGTGACCGCCCCCGAACGGATGTGACGACACTTGCGTGCCCATGAAGCAGGTGCCCTGCACGGTGAGATCGGCAGGACGGGGCCGGCCTGGCTGCGTACCCCCGCTGATGTCAACGAGCTGATGACCGCGCTGTGGCCGCGGACCGCCGCCAAGGACGAGGCGGGTCTGCTGCACGTCGGCGGCCGCGACGTGGCCTCGCTGGCGGCGGAGTTCGGCACCCCGGCGTTCCTGCTCGACGAGGAGGACTTCCGGGCCCGCTGCCGCGACTTCCAGCAGGCGTTCTCCGGCGCGCACGTGTACTACGCGGGCAAGGCGTTCCTGTGCCGGGCGGTGGTGCGCATCCTGGTCGAGGAGGGCATGCACCTCGACGTGTGCAGCGGCGGCGAGCTGACCACCGCGCTGGCCGGGGGCATGGACCCGGCGCGGCTCGCGCTGCACGGCAACAACAAGTCGGTACGCGAACTGACCCGCGCGGTGCAGGCGGGCGTGGGCCGGATCGTGGTCGACTCGTTCGACGAGATCGAGCGGCTGACCGCCGTCGCCCGCGAGCACGGCGTGCGCCCGCGCGTCATGATCCGGGTGACGGTCGGCGTGGAGGCGCACACGCACGAGTTCATCGCGACCGCGCACGAGGACCAGAAGTTCGGCTTCTCGCTGGCGGGCGGCACGGCGTTCGAGGCGGCCCGGCGCATCCTGGCCGACGACGCGCTGGAGCTGCGCGGCCTGCACTCGCACATCGGCTCGCAGATCTTCGACACCTCGGGCTTCGAGGTGAGCGCCCGCCGGATCATGTCGCTGCACGACCGCATCCGCACCGAGCTGGGCGCGGAGCTGCCGGAGCTGGACCTCGGCGGCGGCTTCGGCATCGCGTACACCAGCCAGGACACCCCGTCGCCCGCCGGCGACCTGGCCAAGCGGATGTTCAAGATCGTGGACGACGAGTGCCGCGCCCTGGGCATCGCCCAGCCGCACCTGTCCATCGAGCCCGGCCGCGCCATCGTCGGCCCGTCCACCTTCACGCTGTACGAGGTCGGCACGGTCAAGCAGCTCGACGGCCTGCGCACGTACGTCAGCGTGGACGGCGGGATGAGCGACAACATCCGCACCGCGCTGTACGACGCGTCGTACTCGGCGACGCTGGCGTCGCGCGCGTCGCAGGCCGAGCCGATTCTTGCCCGCGTGGTGGGAAAACATTGTGAAGCCGGGGACGTGGTGGTGAAGGATGAATTCCTGCCTGCCGACGTCCGGCCCGGAGATCTTATCGCGGTGCCGGGAACCGGCGCCTACTGCCGGAGCATGGCCAGCAACTACAACCACGTGCCGCGCCCGCCGGTGGTGGCCGTGCGCGACGGGCAGGCGCGGGTGATCGTGCGCAGGGAGACCGAAGACGATCTCCTCGCGTTGGACGTCGGGTAGGACACGGCACCGGCCGCGGTCCTGACAGGTGAGCGTTACGGGAGACGATGTGGCTGACTCGGTCAAGGTGGCGCTGCTCGGATGCGGCGCCGTCGGCTCGGAGGTCGTCCGGCTGCTGCACGAGCAGGCCGACGACCTCACGGCGCGCATCGGCGCGCCCGTCGAGCTGGTCGGTGTCGCCGTACGCCGGGCCGGCCGCGACCGCGGCGACCTGCCGATCGACCCGGAGCTGTTCACCACGGACGCGCTCGGCCTGGTCAAGCGCGACGACGTGGACGTCGTCATCGAGGTGGTGGGCGGGATCGAACCCGCCCGCACCTGGCTCGTCGAGGCGCTGCGCTCCGGCAAGAGCGTGATCACCGGCAACAAGGCGCTGCTCGCCGAGGACGGCGGCAGCCTGCACGACGCCGCCGCCGAGGGCGGCGCGGACCTGTACTACGAGGCCTCGGTCGCCGGGGCCATCCCGCTGCTGCGCCCGCTGCGCGAGTCGCTGCACGGAGACCGGATCACCCAGGTCACCGGCATCGTGAACGGCACCACGAACTTCATCCTGTCCGCCATGGACGCCACCGGCGCCGGGTTCTCCGAGGCGCTGGAGGAGGCGACCGCGCTCGGCTACGCCGAGGCCGACCCGACCGCCGACGTCGAGGGTTTCGACGCCGCCGCGAAGGCCGCGATCCTGGCCAGCCTGGCCTTCCACACCCGCGTCCGGGCCGAGGACGTCTACCGCGAGGGCATCACCGAGGTCAGCGCGGCCGACGTGGCCAGCGCGAAGGCGATGGGCTGCACCATCAAGCTGCTGTGCATCGCGGGCCGCACCGCCGACGGCGGCGTCAGCGTCCGCGTCCACCCCGCGATGATCCCGCGCACCCACCCGCTCGCGGGCGTCGGCGAGGCCTTCAACGCCGTCTTCGTCGAGGCCGAGGCCGCCGGGCAGCTCATGTTCTACGGCCGCGGCGCGGGCGGCGCCCCCACCGCGTCCGCCGTGCTCGGCGACCTGGTCGCCGTCGGCCGCAACCGCCTGGCCGGGGTCCGCGCCGCCAGCGAGTCCGCGTACGCCGACCTCACCGTCCACCCGATGGGCGAGGTGCGCACCCGCTACCACGTCTCCCTCGACGTGGCCGACCGCGCCGGCGTGCTGGCCTCCGTCGCCGGCGTCTTCGCCCGCCACGACGTCTCCATCGCCACGGTCAACCAGTCCGGCCGCGGCGACGAGGCCATCCTCGTCATCGTCACCCACTCCGCCCCCGACAGCGCCCTCGCCGCCACCGTCGCCGAACTCCGCACCCTCGACTTCGTCCGAGCCGTAGCCAGCGTCCTCCGCGTCGAGTTCTAACCCCCCACCCCGGGTCCACCTCGTCGATCATGAACTTATGGGCGTGTTCGACGGCGTGTCGCTGCCCTGGCACCGTGATCGATTTCCGGGACGGTGCCGGGGGGACCCCGAGGGGGTGGTGGGGGTGACGTCCCGGAGGATGGAACCCGAGTGGTGGGACCGGCGTTGAGACGGCAAGGTACTCGATGACACTCGGTAAGGAGGCCAGCATGTGGCGTGGATTGATCGAGCAGTACCGGGACCGCCTGCCGGTGACCGCGAAGACGCCCGTGATCACGCTGCACGAGGGCAACACCCCGCTGGTCCCGGCCCCGGTCCTGTCCGACCGCACCGGCTGTGACGTCTACCTGAAGGTCGAGGGCGCCAACCCGACCGGCTCCTTCAAGGACCGCGGCATGACCGTCGCCGTGTCCACCGCCGTCGAGCACGGCGCGAAGGCGATCATCTGCGCCTCGACCGGCAACACCTCGGCCAGCGCCGCGGCGTACGCCGCCCGGGCCGGGATCACCTGCGCCGTCCTCGTGCCGCAGGGCAAGATCGCGCTCGGCAAGCTGGCCCAGGCGCTCGTGCACGGCGCGAAGCTGCTCCAGGTCAGCGGCAACTTCGACGACTGCCTGGCGACGGCGGGCAAGCTCGCGCAGGACTACCCGGTGGCGCTGGTCAACTCGGTGAACATCGACCGGCTGCACGGGCAGAAGACGGCCGCGTTCGAGATCGTCGAGGCGCTCGGCGACGCGCCGGACATCCACTGCCTGCCCGTCGGCAACGCCGGCAACATCAGCGCGTACTGGATGGGCTACCAGGAGGATCTCGCGGCGGGCAACGCCACGAAGACCCCGAAGATGTACGGCTTCCAGGCCGCGGGCTCCGCCCCGATCGTCAACGGCGCGGTGGTGCCGAACCCGTCGACGATCGCGACCGCGATCCGCATCGGCAACCCGGCGTCGTGGACCAAGGCGCTGGACGCGCGCGACGCCTCCGGCGGCCTCATCGACGCCGTCACCGACCGCGAGATCCTCTCGGCGTACCGGCTGCTCGCCCGCGAGGTCGGCGTCTTCGTCGAGCTCGGCTCGGCGGCGAGCGTGGCGGGCCTGCTGCAGGCCGCGGCGGCCGGCAAGGTGCCGCGCGGCTCCCGCGTGGTGTGCACGGTGACGGGCCACGGCCTCAAGGACCCGGAGTGGGCCATCTCCACCGCGCCCGCCCCGACCACCATCGGCAACGACCCGCTGGCCGCCGCCCGCGAGCTCGGCCTGGCCTGACCCACCCCGCAGCGCCGAAGGCGCTGCACCTGTCGCAACTCTCAAAGACTTGCGGGCTCCAGACCTCGTCGCGGCCGCAAGTCTTCAAGAGTTGCGCCAGGGCGGGCGGCGGGCGGCGGGCGGGCGGCGGGGTGCAGATCACAGTGTGGGGTGCGTCCCTGGAGAACGCTCTCCGGTGTACGGTGCCTACGTGCTCAGGGTCCTTACGCGCAGCGCCGATTTCCGGCGGCTGTTCCTTGCCGAGGTCATCGTCTTCGGCGCCGACTGGTTCGTGATGGTGCCGCTGCTGGTGCTGCTCAACCGGGAGACGGGGCAGGGGCTCTGGGGCGGGCTGGCGCTGGCGGTGGAGACCGGCACGGTCGCGCTGCTGCTGCCGTACGCGGGCACGATCGCGGACCGCTTCGACCGCAAGCACATCCTGATCATCTCGAACCTGTCGGCGCTGGTCGCGGTCGGCGGCCTGTTCCTGGTGCGCGGCCCGGCCGCCGGTCCGATCGCGCTGGTGGCGCTGGGCGCGCTGGCCACGGCGAAGGCGTTCTACACCCCGGCCGCCAACGCGGCGGTGCCGAACCTGGTGGACCCGGCCGACATGGGCCCGGCGATGGCCGTCAACGGCACCGCCTGGGGCACCATGACCGTGGTCGCGTCGTCGGTGGGCGGGCTGCTCACCGAGTGGCTCTCGCCGTACGCCTGCTTCGGCCTGGTCGCGGTCAGCCTGGCCACCGCGGCGGTGCTCACGTCGCGGATCAAGCGGCCGACGCAGGAGCCGATCCCGGCGGTGTCGCGGCCGGCGTTCGCGGCGATCCGCGAGGCGATGGGCTACCTGCGCCGCGAGCCGCGGCTGCTGGCGCTGGTCACCGTCAAGTCGGCGGTGGGCACCGGCAACGGCCTGCTGGCGACGTTCCCGTTCATCGCGGCGACGTTCGGGGTGGGCGCGCGCGGGCTGGGCCTGATGTTCGCCGTACGCGGCCTGGGCAGCCTGGTCGGCCCGTTCCTGTTCCGGGCGGCGCTGGCCCGGCCGCACTGGCTGTTCCCGGCGCTGGCGGTGTCCATGTCGACCTACGGGCTGGTGTACCTCGGCGTCGCCGGGGCGGGCTGGTTCCCGCTGGTGCTGGCGGGTGTCTTCATCGCGCACGCGGCCGGCGGCGGCAACTGGGTGATGTCCAACTTCGCCATCGCCCAGCAGGTGCCCGACGAGCTGCGCGGCCGGGTCAACGCCACGGACACGATGATCGCGATGCTCGCGGTGACGGTCTCCCAGCTGGTCGTCGGCGCGTTCGTGGACTCGGTGGACTGGCGCGTGCTGGTGGCCTGCTGCGGCTTCACCACGCTCACCTACGCCGTGGGCTGGTTCCTGGTCACCCGGCGCATCCCGGCCACGGCCCCGCAGCCCGCCACGGCCGCCGCCCTCGCCGACTGACGCTCCACTGACCGAAGCCCCGTTCGCGCTGGTCGGCAGCGCTGACGGGGCTTCGTGCACGGCGGGAAAGAGGCCTTGACACGTCCTGCTAGCTTGGTGATATCACTTCGATAGTAGGGGAGGCGCCATGCAGAGGCGGGCGTTCCGGGTCTCCGGGTTCATCATGGTGCTGGTCGCGCTGCTCGTGGCGGTGGCCATGATCGCGTTCATCGCGGCGAACGCCGACAAGCCGGGCACCGACGGCGTCATCGCCGTCGCCGTAGCCGTCGGCACGCTGCTGCTGGTGCTGATCGCCACCGGTTTCATCGTGATCAGCCCCAACGACGCGCGGGTCATCCAGTTCTTCGGCAAGTACGTCGGCACGATCGGCGAGCCGGGCTTCCACTGGACCTGGCCGCTGACCGAGAAGAGCAAGATCTCCAAGCGGGTGCGCAACTTCGAGTCCAACCGGCTCAAGGTCTCCGACGCCGACGGCAACCCGGTCGAGATCGCCGCCGTGGTCGTGTGGCGGGTCGTCGACACGTACGCGGCGAAGTTCGCCGTCGACGACTTCAGCCACTTCGTCGAGGTGCAGGCCGAGACGGCGGTGCGGCACCTGGCCACCAGCTACCCGTACGAGGCGCACGGCAGCGGCCGCACCAGCCTGCGCGACAGCGCCGCGGTCAGCGACGAGCTCACCGCCGAGCTGCGCGAGCGGGTCATCCTCGCCGGCGTCGAGGTGGTCGAGTCGCGGATCACCCATCTCGCCTATGCTGCGGAGATCGCGCAGGCGATGCTCGCGCGCCAGCAGGCGCAGGCCATCGTCGCGGCGCGGTCGACGATCGTGGAGGGCGCGGTCGGCATGGTCTCCAGCGCGCTGGACCAGCTGAGCGAGCAGGGTGTGGTCGAGCTGGACGAGGAGCGCAAGGCGCAGATGGTGTCCAACCTGCTGGTGGTGCTCTGCGGCGACCGCAACGCCCAGCCCGTCGTCAACGCGGGCACCCTCTACTGAGGACCGTCCGGTGCCTGAACGCAAGAAACTGCTGCTGCGGCTCGATCCCGCGGTGTACGACGCGGTGGCCCGCTGGGCCGCCGACGACCTGCGCAGCGTCAACGCGCAGATCGAGTACGCCCTGCGGGCCGCGCTGAGGTCGGCGGGGCGGCAGGTCGACCGCCCCGCCGGCGGCAGGTCACCGGCGGGCGACGGCCCGACGGAGCCGGACGAGGAGCCGGCGCCGGACTGACCCCGACCGGACCGACCACGACCGGACCGACCACGGCCAGACCGACCATGGCCGGGCCGGAGCCGGCGGAAGGTCGCGTCGGGCCGGATCCGGCGGAGCGCCCGGATCCGATCCGGACGGTCGGGGCGGCGCGTCCGGCGCGGGGAGAATCAGAGCGGCGAGTCCGGCGCGGGGACGGCGGTGCGCACGACCGGCAGCTGGCGGCGACCGGCGAACACCGCGCCCACCAGCAGGCTGAGCCAGGCGAGGTGGATCAGGCCGAGGACCAGGTTCACCACGACGATCGTGGTCTGCGGCGAGCCGCCTTCGACGGCCGCCCGGATGCCCCACAGCCCCCACCAGGCGTTGATGATGACGCCGAGGAGTCCGAGCGCGCAGGCCGCGAGGGTGAGGCCGGCGGCGAGGGGCCCGATCCTGGCGCGCATGGCCAGCGCGAGGATCAGGCCGATCAGGAACGGCACCGCGCCGACCAGCTGGGGCACCAGGTAGCCGAGCATGCTCACGTCGAACGTTTCCAGTTCCACGAAATCTCCCGAGGGATGGGCAACCCGGACACCGTATCGAGGGGCGGCAACCCGCGCACGCCTACGATGACCGCGTGACGATCTCCTTCTCGGCCGGGGCGTACACCGTCCTCGCGCCCGCGACCAGCGCCAACCTCGGGCCCGGGTTCGACGCCCTGGGTCTGGCGCTGGACCTCTGCGACGAGGTCACCGCCTGGGTGACCGAGGACGGCAAGACCAGCGTCGAGGTGACCGGTGAGGGCGCGGGCGAGCTGCCGCAGGACGAGACGCACCTGATCGTGCGGGCCATGCGCGACACCTTCGCCGAGCTGGGCGTCCAGCCGGCCGGGCTGGCGCTGCACTGCCGCAACCGCATCCCCCAGGCGCGCGGCCTGGGCTCCTCCAGCGCCGCCATCACGGCCGGGGTGACCCTCGCCAACGCGCTCGCCGGGGGCCGGCTGACCAGGGCGGACGAGGTCCGCATCGCGGGGCGGCTGGAGGGCCACCCGGACAACATCGCGCCGTGCCTGCTCGGCGGGTTCACCATCGCCTGGACCGAGCCCGGGGGCGCGCGGGCCGTGTCGCTGCCGGTGGCGCCGGAGATCCGCCCGACCGTCCTGGTCCCGGCCGTACGCGGGCTGACCGAGCAGGCCCGTGCGGCGCTGCCGGCGACCGTGCCGCACCCGGACGCCGCGTTCAACGCGGGCCGGTCGGCGCTGCTGGTGCACGCGCTGACCGCGGCGCCCGGCCTGCTCTTCGAGGCCACCGAGGACCGCCTCCACCAGGGCTACCGTGCCGCGGGAATGCCGCAGACGGCCGAGCTCGTTGCACGTCTGCGAGAGGCCGGTGTCGCCGCCGTGGTGAGCGGCGCCGGGCCGAGCGTGCTGGCGCTTTCACCCTTGCCATCCGGTTTCGACCTGGGTGGGAGTTGGTTGGCACACACTCTGCCGGTGTTCGCTGGTGGAGCCCGTGTCTCGGCGGGTAGGATCCCTGGATAGAAACCGGGGCGTTTCACCTCTCTTTTGCAGCAGTTCAGACACGCCGAGTAGCCCGGTGTTGCCGCTGGTCTCAGTCGTTGATTACGCTCTAGGCAGCACAGCCGCGAAGCGCCCGATCTTGCGGGGCGGCGCAACCGGAGCTCGGTTCAGACGGATACCGTTTGCCAGACGGCCGTCCACCCCCAGTCCTATGCCTGCTGCCGCAGACTGATCGCACGCTCCAGGCGTGTCCGCGAAGTCGTCAATGGACGGCTGCGGAACGCCGTCGAGACTGCGCCAAGACCCCCGTAGGGCTCGCGACGAGCACCGACGGGTTCCGAGGCCGCCCGGCCGCCAACTGTCGTACCAAGACCCGGGCTGCCCCGGCCAATCGAGGGAAGGAATCCATTGAGCGACACCACCGACGTGACGTCGGATGTCTCCCACGTCGCTGACGACGCCTCCACCGGCCGGCGCCGCCGCTCCGCCGGCAGCGGTCTCTCCGCGAAGCTGCTTCCGGAGCTGCAGACCATGGCAGCAGGCCTGGGAATCACCGGCACCGCGCGTATGCGTAAAGGCGAGCTGATCGCCGCGATCACGGCCAGCCAGGGCGGCGGCGCTCCGCGCCCCCGCGCTGATGTCGCCGCGGCCGCCGCGCCCGCTCGCGAGGAGGTGCGGGCCGAGGTCCGCGAGTCCGCGGGTGAGCAGCCCGCGGCCGCTGAGGCCGGTGAGCCGCGCGGCGAGCGTCGTAGCCGCCGCAACGCTCCGGAACCGCGTGGCGAGGCGGAGGCACCCGCCGAGGGCCGTGGACGTGACGAGAACCGTCGCGAGTCCCGGCGTGAGCGCGCTGAGCGCGGCGACCGGGGAGACCGGGCCGAGCGTGGCGAGCGGGCGGAGCGCGGCGAGCGCAACGCCGAGCGCGGGGAGCGCGGCGACCGGGGAGACCGGGCCGAGCGCGGCGACCGTGCCGAGCGTGGGGACCGTGCCGAGCGCGGCGACCGGGCCGAGCGGGGTGAGCGCAGCGCCGAGCGGGGCGAGCGCAACACCGACCGCGGCGACCGCGGTGGCGAGCGCTTCGACGGCGACGAGGACGGCGACGGCCGCCGTGGCCGGCGCAGCCGGTTCCGCGACCGCCGACGCGGCCGTGAGCGCGGTGAGACGACCGGCGGTGGCGGCGGCGCCGAGCCGCAGGTGTCCGAGGACGACGTGCTCGTGCCGGTCGCCGGCATCGTCGACGTGCTCGACAACTACGCGTTCGTGCGCACGACCGGCTACCTGTCGGGCCCGAACGACGTCTACGTGTCGATGTCGCAGGTGAAGAAGTACGGCCTGCGCCGCGGTGACGCGATCACGGGTGCCGTGAAGGCGGCCCGCGACGGCGAGCAGCGGCGGGACAAGTACAACCCGCTCGTGCGGCTGGACACGGTCAACGGCATGGAGCCCGAGGAGGCCCGCCGCCGCGCCGAGTTCTACAAGCTCACTCCGCTCTACCCGCAGGAGCGCCTGCGGCTGGAGTCGGAGCCGCACATCCTCACCACCCGGGTCATCGACCTGGTCATGCCGATCGGCAAGGGCCAGCGTGCGCTGATCGTGTCCCCGCCCAAGGCCGGCAAGACCATGGTCCTGCAGGCGCTGGCGAACGCGATCACCACGAACAACCCCGAGTGCCACCTGATGGTCGTGCTGGTCGACGAGCGGCCTGAAGAGGTCACCGACATGCAGCGCTCGGTCAAGGGCGAGGTCATCGCCTCGACGTTCGACCGGCCGCCGCAGGACCACACCACCGTCGCCGAGCTGGCGATCGAGCGGGCCAAGCGCCTGGTCGAGCTGGGTCACGACGTGGTGGTGCTGCTGGACTCGATCACGCGTCTGGGCCGGGCGTACAACCTGGCCGCGCCGGCCTCCGGCCGCATCCTGTCCGGTGGTATCGACTCGACCGCGCTCTACCCGCCCAAGCGCTTCCTCGGCGCGGCCCGCAACATCGAGAACGGCGGCTCGCTCACCATCATCGCCACGGCGCTGGTGGAGACGGGCTCCATGATGGACACGGTCATCTTCGAGGAGTTCAAGGGCACGGGCAACGCCGAGCTCAAGCTCGACCGGAAGATCGCCGACAAGCGCATCTTCCCGGCCATCGACATCGACCCGTCCGGCACCCGCAAGGAAGAGATCCTGCTGGCGCCGGAGGAGCTGGTCATCGTGCACAAGCTCCGCAAGGTCCTGCACTCGCTGGACTCGCAGGCGGCCCTGGACCTGCTGCTCGACAAGCTCAAGCAGACCCGGACCAACATCGAGTTCCTGATGCAGATCGCGAAGACCACTCCGGGGGAGTGACGTAGCGAGAAACGGCAAGGGCCGGCACCGCGAGGTGCCGGCCCTTCCGTCTGTCCGGGATCGATCGCGCATCAGGGGATGTGCAACTACCTTTCGGGAACTATTGTTCGTCTGAAGTTTTCCTTCAGGCATTCGCGCTGCCGTGCGACCTCCTCCGGGCCGGGCTGCACTACACGGCAGCCACCCCTCATTCCCGGGAGGAACCGTGCCCTCGCGAAGGCGGATACGTCCCCTGCTGCTCGCCCTCACCGCCCTGACCACCATCGCCGCCGGCGGGCTGTCGCAGCCCGCAGCGGCCGTCCCGCCGGGCGGCGTCGCCGACCCCTACGGCGACGTGGTCACCGGCGCCGACTACGTCGACACCCCCACCAGCACCCGGCCGGTCGCGCCGGGCGTCACCCTCACCTCGTTCGACCGGTACGACGCACGCGGCTTCCTGCGCGCGGACGCGCTCACCGTGGACCTGTCCGGCAGCGCCACGGTGGACTACGTGTTCCCCGGCGCGGTGGCCGCCACCCAGCCGCTGTCCCAGCAGGTCGCCGCGCGCGACGACCGCCGCATCGTGGGCGGGATCAACGGCGACTTCTTCGACATCAACAACTCCGGCGCCGCGCAGGGCGTCGGCATCCGCGACGGCGAGCTGATCCAGGCCCCGATCACCGGGCACCACAAGGCCGTCGGGTTCACCGCCGGCGACGTCGGCCGGCTGGTCGAGGTGTACTTCGAGGGCACCGCCACCCCCGACGGCGCCGCCCCGATCGCGCTCGCCGGGTTCAACACCCACGTCCTGGGCGCGAACGCGGTCGGCGTCTACACCGGCCTGTGGGGCACGTTCGGCCGCAGCCGCCCGGTGACCGGCGCGAGCCGGGCCACGGAGGTGGTGCTGCGCGACGGCGTGGTCGAGTCCGTGTCGGCGACGCCCGGCAGCGGCCCGATCGCCGAGGGCACCCAGGTGCTGCTCGGCCGGGAGGCGGGCGCCGACGCGCTCGCGGCCCTCACGCCGGGCACCCGGGTCCAGGTCAGCTACCGGCCGCGCAGCTCCGACGGCGGTGAGCTGGACACCGCCATCGGCGGCAACGTCTGGCTGGTCCGCGACGGCCAGGTCTCCCCGGAGGCCGCGGTCGACGCGGACAACCCGCGCAGCGCGGTCGGCTTCGACGCCACCGGCACGAAGATGTACCTGCTCACGGTCGACGGGCGGCAGGCCGACAGCCACGGGCTGACGCTGCGCGACCTGGCCGTGATGATGCAGCGCCTGGGCGCGCACGACGCGCTCAACCTCGACGGCGGCGGCTCGTCGACGATGCTGGCCCGCGAGCCGGGCTCGGTCGCGCCGCAGATCGAGAACTCGCCCTCGGACGGCACCGAGCGCCCCACCCCCAACGGCCTGGCGGTGCTGTCGCCGGTCGGCAGCGGCTCGCTGCGCGGGTTCTGGGTGGAGACGGCGACCTCGCCGATGGCCGCGCCCACCCTCAACGACGTGCGCGGCGGGCGGCCCGACCGGGTCTTCCCCGGGCACGCGCGCAAGCTGACCGCCGCCGGGCACGACGAGACCTACGGCCCCGCCGCGGGCACCCCGTCGTGGCTGGTCTTCCCGCCGATCGGCAAGGTCGAGGGCGGTGCCTTCAAGGCGCTGGCCCCGGGGAACGCGACCGTCACCGCCTTCCGCGGCAGCGCCACGGGCAAGCTCGGGCTCACCGTGCTCAACCCGCTGACCAGGATCGACGCCACTGCCGAGCGGCTCTCCCTGGCCGGGGTGGGCAACACCGGGAGCTTCGGCGTGCTGGGCTTCGACCGGGACGCGCTGAGCGCGCCCATCGAGGCCGACGAGGTGTCGCTGTCCTACGACCGCGCCATCGTCGACATCGCGCCCGACGGCGCGGGCGGCTTCACGGTCACCGGCAAGGCCGACGGCGGCACCGTCGTCGAGCTGACCGTGGACGGGTTCACCACGCGGGTCGGCGTCACCGTCGGCGCGCGCGAGGTGGTCGTCGCGAACTTCGACGACGCCGCCGCGTGGAAGTGCACCACCGCGCGGGCCACCTGCGCGGTCGCCGCGGTGCCGGGCCGCGACGGGCTGGGCCTGCGCATGTCGTACGACTTCACGCAGTCCACCGGCACGCGGACCTCGTACGCCACCCCGCCCGCCCTGATCGAGCTGCCCGGGCAGCCGCTCGCGGTGAGCATGTGGGTCAACCCCGAGGCCGGGCGAGGGGAGTGGGCCCGGCTGCAGGTGTACGACGCCACGGGGGCGCTCGTGCCCGCGTTCAGCGGCCCGTACCTGACGGCGAGCGGCTGGCAGAAGATCGAGTTCCCGGTGCCGGCCGGGCTGCAGCACCCGCTGAAGTTCCGCTGGTTCTACCCGGCGGAGATCAAGCCGGAGGCGTCCTACACCAACGCGATCGTCATCGACGACCTCGCGGTGAAGCTGCCGGCCGAGATCGAGGTGCCCGCCGACCCGGCGTACCAGCGCGATTTCGTGATCCGCGACGGGGCCGCGGGCGACGAGAAGTGGCGCTTCGCGGTCATGTCCGACGCCCAGTTCGTGGCCCGCAACCCCGACAGCGACCTGGTCCGCAACGCCCGGCGCACGCTGCGCGAGATCAAGGCCGCCGCGCCGGACTTCCTGGTGATCAACGGCGACTTCGTGGACGAGGCCGCCCCGGCCGACATCGCGCTGGCCAAGCAGATCCTCGACGAGGAGCTGGGCGGCGCGCTGCCGTACTACTATGTCCCCGGCAACCACGAGATCATGGGGCCGGGCAACCTGGACAACTTCCGGGCCGTGTTCGGCGACACCCACCGGGTCGTCGACCACAAGGGCACCCGGCTGGTCATGCTCGACTCGTCGAAGGGCACGCTGCGCGGCGGCGGGTTCGACCAGGTGCTCATGCTGCGCAAGGCGCTGGACGAGGCGGCCGACGACCCGGCGCTCGGCTCGGTCGCGGTCTTCTTCCACCACCCGCCGCGCGACCCCACGCCGGTGCAGGCCAGCGAGCTGGCCGAGGCGAAGGAGGTGGCGACCGTCGAGCGGTGGCTGGCCGACTTCCAGTGGAGCTCCGGCAAGGGCGCCGCGATGGTCAACAGCCACGTCGGCACGTTCGCGGCCAGCCGGGTCGACGGGGTGCCGTACCTGATCAACGGGAACTCCGGCAAGGCGCCGTCCACCTCGCCCGCCGAGGGCGGCTTCACCGGCTGGACCATGATCGGCGTCGACCCGGTCGGGCCGCTGGAGTGGCTGCTGCCGCGCCTGTTCCCGCAGGCCGGGGTGAGCGACTGGTTCCACGCCGAGATCCGCCCGCACGTCGACGAGCTGGCGCTGACCGCGCCGGCATCGCTCGCGGTGGGCGCGTCCGGCCCGGTGTCCGCCGTGGTCACCCAGGCGGGGCGGCAGGTCCCGGTGGCGTACCCCGTCTCGGCGGACTGGGCGGGCACGGTCCACCTCGGCCCGGCCCGCACGGCCCCGCGTAACGCGGTGGCGTCCTACGACCCGGCCACCGGCCAGGTCACCGCCCTACGACAGGGCACGGCCACCCTCACCGTCACCGTCAACGCCGTCACGGCCACCGCCACCATCACGGTCGGCTGACGACCCCACCGGACGGGCCCGCACCCCACCGGGTGCGGGCCCGTCCCGTGTCTCGGTCAAGGGATGAGGTCGGTGACGGTGAGGGCGGCCCAGTCGAGGCGGGGGACGGTGATGACGTCGCCGGCGGAGTAGACGCCGGTGGACTCGTACACGTCGGTCTCGTCGAGCTGGTACGTGTGCACGGTGAAGTCCGGCAGCGGCTCGATGCGCCAGTAGAACGGGATCCCGGCGTCGGCGTACTCGGCGGGCTTGTGCTTGCGGTCGGCGGTCTGCGTGCCGGGGCTGACCACCTCCACCGCCAGCAGCACGTCCTTGGGCGCGAAGCTGAACCAGTCCAGGTTCACCGCGGCGCGGCGCACCACCAGCACGTCCGGGTTGCGCCGGTGGTCGTCGGCCAGCCGGATCTCCTGCTCGTGCAGCGCGAGCAGGTGCTCCGGGCAGCGGCGGAGCAGCTGCTGCACGAGCCGCATCATGACGATCTGATGTCGCGTGGTGGGGGGCGTCATGACGTGCAGCACTCCGTCCACGAGCTCGATCCGGGCATCCGGGGGCAGGGCGTCGTACTCGTCAGGGGTGACCGTCACGGCGGTGGGCAGCACGACGGCGGGCCCGTCATGGGTGATCCGATGGGTGGGCCTGGTCATGACCGCCCTCTCGTACTGCCGGCTGTCAATCCATCGTAGGGAGCGGGCCCGCCGGCGTCGAGCACCCGCCGGCGGACCCGTCAGAAGTCGCCCTCGGCCACCTGGAACACGGTCAGGCCGAGCTCGCGCCACATGCGCACGACCTGGTTGCGGTCGTCGAGCACGCACACGACGTACCAGTTCTCCCGGATCTCCTTCTCGAAGATCTCCCGCTTGACCACGGAGTCCTTGCGCTGGTCGCCGTCGGCCCGCATGTGCAGCGCCGCGTACGGCACGCCGACGAAGCGGTCCAGCCACGCCTGCGTGCCAGCGCGGGCCGCCTCGACCCGGCCGGAGCAGTAGATCACCGTGTGGCCCGCCGCGTGCAGCGCGCGGACCGCGTCGATCACCGGCTGGTGCGGCAGGTCCAGGTGCACGCGGGTGTGGTCGTACGGACTGCGCCCGCCCATCAGCGCGACCGTGCCGTCCAGGTCGACCAGCACCGCGCGGGGCTTGTCCGCGGGCGGGGTGTAGACCAGGCGCGGGCCGGGGGAGGGCAGCACGATCGGCTCCCGGCGCCCGGCCAGGAAGCGCTCGTGCATGCGCAGGATCACCTCGGAGCCGACCCGCTCGGCCTCCGGCCGGGCCGCGTCGCGCTCCAGGCACACCTGTAGCGGCACGTCGGTGAAGTCGCGCAGGGTCACCCGCGCGCCGCAGTCGACGGCCAGGTCGGCCAGCTCGCGGACCACCTTGGCGCGCAGGTTGGTGTCGTCGCAGATCACGTCGGCCCCGGCCTTGAGCAGGGCCTCGACCTGCGCCCGCTGGGCGACGGTGACCTGCCGCTCCGCCCAGCCCTCACCGAGGTTGCCGCCGTGCAGCATGCGGCGCAGGTCGTCGCGGTTGACCCGGACGCCCGGCTGCGCCTTCGCCCACGTGGTCTTGCCCGAGCCGGGCAGGCCCCGGGTGATGGTGAGGGTGGGCATCGCGTCTCCTTGTCGCTGGTGCTACTCGTCGTCGAAGGTACGGCCGTGCGGCGTCTCGTCGCCGTCGGGCTTGACGGCCTCCCACAGCTGCCGCCGGTACGGCTTGCCGTCGAGATGCGCGAACAGGTATCCGCGCAGCTCGTGCCGCCCGGCGACCATCGCGTAGTCCTTGCGCGACCAGCCCTCGGGCAGCCCGGCCAGGATCTGGTCGTGCGCCGCCGCGACCCGCTTCTCCAGCTCCGCCAGGGCGGTGGTGAGCCGGGTCGCCAGGTCGGTGACCCACGGGTGGAACTCGTCGGGCAGCGGCTCGGCGATCTCGGCGACCGTCGCGCCCTCGCCCAGCGCCGCCCACACGGCCCGCGCGGACAGCCCGGTGACGATGCGGTGCAGGTGGACGTACTCGGCGTACTTGAGCTTCACCCGGCTGTCGCTGCCCAGCGCGTGCACGACCAGGCCCTCCCGGCCCGCCCGCGCCGGCGCGGCCAGCGCGTCGCGGAATGTCGGGTAGGCGAACGTCTCCACCACCGGGCCCGGCCAGTCCGGCACCGCGCTCGGCGGGTGCGACCGGCCGGTGGCGATCTCGACGGCACCCAGCAGCATCAGGTCGTTCATGCCGCGGTAGTCGACCACGATCCGGTTGCCCGGGTAGATGATCTCCACGAGCACGGTGAGCCCGGCCGGGGGCGTCCAGCCCGCGTACCGCTCGCGCAGCAGCGCCGTCGCGTGACGCGCCTGGTCGGAGGCGAACGAGCCGCGGGTGGCCACCGCGGGGCCGTCCGGGGTCGGGTACACGATGCCCAGCGAGCCGTCGGCCTTGTCCGTCACCACCACCGGCTCGTCGAGGCCGATCTCCGCCGCGCCCGGCTGCCCGTGGTTGAAGAACTTGACCAGCGGACGCGCCAGCACCGTGCCGGACGCATCAGTGATGAGCCCACGGCACGCGAGTGTCACCACGTCCCACGTGTTCGCGTAGGTGCACTTCTCGGTGTAGTTCCAGATGGTCAGCGGCAGTGAAGGGTGGACCTGCGCCCGGACCAGCCCATCGGCCACGGCACGGTCCAGCGCCCCGGGCGGGAACATGGCGGCGAGGGTCGTTGTTGCGATGGGGGACATGGCCGGTGACGCTACGAGACTTCCTCGCGAAGCGCAGCCGAGTTAGGCGCTGCGAGGCGCGATCGGGGTGGATGGCATACTGGTCAGTCGGCCACCGGGACTGGTTCACGCCCGAGCTGTCCGGACGGGCGTCCGGCAGTGATGACAGCGACCCAGCGCCCACCACGAAACGAAAGGACCGCGGCTATGAAGTCCGGTATCCACCCGCAGTACGACGTGACCACCGTCACCTGCTCCTGCGGCAACACCTTCACCACCCGCAGCACCGCCAAGGGCGGTCAGATCCACGCCGAGACCTGCAGCGCGTGCCACCCGTTCTACACGGGCAAGCAGCGTGTGCTGGACACGGCCGGCCGGGTGGCCAAGTTCCAGGCCAAGTACGCCAAGGTCCAGAAGAAGGACGCCAAGTAGCAGTCGTGCCCGCGCCCGCTCCGTCATCGACGGGGCGGGCGTTGTGCTGTTGCAGGTCGTACCGCTGTCGAGTGAGGATTCGGACATGAGCAACGAGCGACTCACCGCCCTGCTGGCCGAGTACGCGGAACTCGAGGCGCGGCTGGCCGACCCGGCGATCCACGCCGACCAGGCGGAGGCCCGCAGGGTGGGGCGGCGCTTCGCCGCGCTCACCCCGATCCACAAGACCGCCGCCGAGCTGGACTCCGCCCGCGCGGACCTGGAGGCGGCGCGCGAGCTGGCCGCGATCGACCCGGACTTCGCCACCGAGGCGGTCAGCCTGGAGCAGCGGCTGCCCGACCTGGAGGAGAAGCTCGCCGAGCTGCTCGCGCCGCGCGACCCCAACGACGCCAAGGACGTGATCCTCGAGATCAAGTCCGGCGAGGGCGGCGAGGAGTCGGCGCTGTTCGCGGGCGACCTGCTGCGGATGTACCTGCGCTACGCCGAGCGGCGCGGCTGGGTCACCGAGGTGCTCGACTCGCAGGAGTCGGACCTGGGCGGGGTCAAGGACGTCTCGGTCGCCATCAAGACCCGCGGCGTGCCCGACGGCGGCAACGGCGTCTGGTCGCGGCTGAAGTGGGAGGGCGGCGTGCACCGGGTGCAGCGCGTGCCTGCCACCGAGTCGCAGGGCCGCATCCACACCTCCGCCGCGGGCGTGCTGGTCATGCCCGAGGCCGAGGAGACCGAGATCGAGATCGACCAGAGCGACCTGCGCATCGACGTCTACCGCTCGCAGGGCGCGGGCGGCCAGTCCGTCAACACCACCGACTCGGCTGTGCGCATCACGCACATCCCCACCGGCACCGTCGTGACCTGCCAGAACGAGCGCTCCCAGCTGCAGAACAAGGACAAGGCGATGCGCATGCTGCGCGCCAAGCTGGCCCAGCTCGCCGAGGAGCAGGCCATGGCCGCCGCCGCCGACGCCCGCAAGGCCCAGATCCGCACGGTCGACCGCAGCGAGCGCATCCGCACCTACAACTACCCCCAGAACCGCATCACCGACCACCGCATCGGCTACACGGCGTACAACCTCGACCTCGCCGTCGCGGGCGACATGGACGGGGTGCTCGAAGCCCTCACCGCCGCCGACCGCGCCGCCCGCCTGGCCGGTGACACGGAGCTCAGCCGTCAGTAGGACCGGCCGCGGCCGATCCGGCAGCGCTGATGTCTGGTGATCGACTCAGCGTTGCCGCGGCGGAGATCGTCTCCTGTCATGTACGCATGACCCACGCTCTGCGCCCGTCCCGCCCGCTCGCGGTGCTCGCCCTGCTCGGCTCGCTCGCCCTGGCGGCGTGCGGGCCGGCCGGCGGCGGTCCGGCGGCGAACCCGCCCGCCGCGTCCGCCACCGAGGCGGGCACCCCGGCGGCCTCCCCGTCCGCCGTCCTGCCCGATCTGTGTGCGCTGCTGTCCGCCGGTGCGGTCGCCGACGCGGCGGGGGTGGACATCCCGTTCCACCGGGCCGAACCCGGACCGGGCATCATCAGCTGCGCCTACCACCTCGGCGGCAACGACGCCACGCCCGCGATCCATGTGCAGTACCAGACCGGTGCGGCCGGCAACCTGGACTTCACCAACAGCGGCGAGCAGACGCGGATCGCGGGCCTGCGTGCCAAGTGGTACGAGCGCGGCGCGAAGCTCATGGTCGCCGTCGACCAGGATCTGCTGATCGTCAACCTCGGCGTCTCCGACAAGAACCTGCGCGGCGGCGACCTGCGCGCCCTGGCCGTGGACCTCGCCGAGCGCGCCCTCACCGCGGTGCGCTGAGCCGCCCGCCGCCGCCCGCCTGCCTCGTCGATCTTGCGCGAACTGTTGGGGATCTGCCCGGTTGGGGTGTGTCGCACCCACAGTTCGCGCAAGATCGACGCGATCTTCAGTGGCCGGCGGAGTCGTAGCGGCGTAGACCGGCGCGGAAGACGGTGCGGGCGAGCCAGACGGAGTAGACCGCGACGAGCGGGGTGAGCAGGCCGAGCCAGGAGGCCTCCTTGTCGAGGACCCAGGACGCGGGGAAGAAGCTGATGAAGGCGTACGGGACCAGCACCGTGAACGCCGCGCGCACGGCGACGCCGTAGATGGTGATCGGGTACTTGGCCATGTCGCCGGTGCGGATCAGGGTCATCGCGAAGAACGGGTGCGGGCCGCTGATCCAGAACGAGGCCGCGTTGCCGATCACGATCAGCGAGAGCAGGATCGCGGCCGAGCTGAGCAGCAGCACCAGGCCGCCCGCGACCTTGGCGGGGGTCCACTCGATGCCGGCGTTGGCCAGGCCCCAGCCGATCATCGCGCCGCCGGCGATGATGTCGCCCAGGCCGTGCATGCCGATGCCGCCGCTGATGACCTGGACCGGCACGTTGACCGGGCGCACCAGGGGGTAGTCCAGCTCGCCATGGTTGATCTTCCCGGCCAGCCGCCAGGTGCCCTCGAAGAACAGCGGGCCGAGGCCGTTGACGAAGCCGTACGTCCCGGCCAGCAGCACCGCCTCCGGGTAGGACCAGCCGTTGAGCGCGGGCACGTGCGCGAACACGGCGCTCAGGAAGATCAGGTTGAGCACCTGGAACAGCACCCCGGCCACGACCATGATCCAGAAGTCGGCCTCGTACTCCAGCACCGCGCGCAGGTGCGCGCCCAGGCTGCGCCGGTAGATCCGCAATACCCGGCGCACGTCAGCCTCCGTGGACGGTCAGGGCGCGCAGCGCGCGCCGCCAGATGAGCCGGGCGCCCCACCACAGCGCCAGCACCCAGGCCGCCTGCACGGCCAGCAGCCGCAGCGCCGCCCAGCCGGTGGCCTGCTCCAGGAAGATCGCGGCGGGGGTGGCGGTGATGCTGGCGAACGGCAGCACCGCGGCCGGCCCGGCCAGCCACGCGGGCAGCAGCGCCAGCGGGATCAGCGCGCCGGAGAACAGGGTCACGATCGCGTCCTTGGCCCAGGACAGGCCCATGAAGTTCTGCGTCCAGAAGCAGGCCATCGTGGTGATGTACGCGATGGCGAACTTCAGCGGCGCCACCAGCAGGAAGCTCACCACGAACAGCAGCGCCTGGCCCGGTCCGGGCACGGCCAGCCCGCCGGTGAGCGAGATCACCGCGAGGGTGGCCACCCCGATCGCCGTGAACTCCGTGACCAGCCCGCCCATGTGCTCGCTGAACCGGGCCCACTGGTAGTCCAGCGGCTTGGTCAGGTCGGTGGCGACGTGCCCGTCGAGGATGCGGTTGGCCATCCACCAGTCGCCGTACGCCGAGCCCAGCGCGCCGGTCGCCCAGCCCACCAGCAGGTACGCCTTCATCTGGTCCCAGTCGTAGCCGCCGATCGCGCCGTCGGACAGCAGCGCGTGCCACACCGCGAGCGAGCCCGCGAGGAACGTCGCCCCGCCGAGCCACAGGATCACCGAGCTCATCCGGTACGCCAGGATCCGGCGCGTCGACATCCGCAGCAGCCCGAGATACGGCTTCATCGCAGCAGCTCCCCGGCGTACACCTTGCGCACCACGTCCTCGATCGCCGGCTCGTCCAGGTGCAGCTCGCCGACCTCGACCACGTCCAGCACCGCGGCGATGACCTGCCCGGCGGTGTGCGTGAACCGGTCGAACGTGATGGTCACCTCGCTCGCGCCGTCCCCGGCGGTGACCTCGACCTCGGGCAGCCGCTCGGCGAGCTTCTCCAGTGGGACCGCCTCGGCCAGTTGCAGGTGCATCCGGCGCACCCGGGCGAAGCGGTCCTTCATCTCGGCCAGCGGGCCGTCGAAGATCTTGCGGCCCTCGTCGATGATGACGATCCGCTCGCAGACGTCCTCGATGTCGCCGAGGTCGTGCGTGGTCAGCATGAGCGTGGTGCCGTCGGCGCGCATCTCGCGCAGGAACTCGCGCACCCGGTCCTTGACCGCGATGTCGAGGCCGATGGTCGGCTCGTCCAGGTAGACGATCTTCGGCTGGTGCAGCAGGGCCGCCGCCATGTCGGCCCGCATGCGCTGGCCCAGCGACAGCTTGCGGGCGACCACCGGCAGCAGGTCGGACAGGTCCAGCACGGCGTCCAGGCGTTCCAGGCGCTGCTGGTAGAACGCGGGGCTGAGGTCGTACATGTCGCGCAGCAGGGCCAGCGACTCGCGCACCGGCAGATCCCACCACAGCTGCGTACGCTGGCCGAACAGCACGCCGATGTTGCGCGCGTTGGCGACCCGGTCGGCGTGCGGGTTGAGCCCGGCCACCCGGACCGTGCCCGCCGTCGGCACCAGGATGCCGGTGAGCAACTTGATCGTCGTCGACTTGCCGGCGCCGTTGGGTCCCACGTAGGCGACCGACTCGCCGGCCTCGATGGACAGGTCGATGCCGTCGACCGCCCGGAAGTCCTTGAATCTTCGCTGGTACAGATGTTTCAGGGCGCCCCGTAGACCCGGATCCTTCTGCGGCCGACGGAAGATCTTCGTCAGCCCTCGGGCCTCCACCAATGACATGCCGCCGACCCAACCAGCGCCCCCGCCGGGGGTCAACCGGATTCCCGGCCGCCCGCCGCCGCCGCGAAGATCGCCCGGGACGCGCGGCGTGGCGCGGACCGGGGGCCGTGGCCGGCCGGCAGGCGGTTACGGTGGGCGGATGCCTCTGCTCTCCGCCCAGCTCCGGCAGGCCGCCGCCGACCTCGCCGCCGCCGGGCTGGACGCGCCGCGCGTGGAGGCGGAGCTGCTCGCGGCACACGTGCTCGGCACGGCCCGCGGCCGCCTGCTGCTGATCGACACGGTCACCGACGCGCAGGCCGGGCAGCTCGCCGACCTGGTGCGGCGGCGCGGCGAGCGGATCCCGTTGCAGCACCTGACCGGCACCGCGCCGTTCCTCGACCGCGAGCTGCTGGTCGGCCCCGGCGTGTTCATCCCGCGCCCGGAGACCGAGCTGCTGGCCCGGTGGGGGATCGAGGCGCTGCGCGGCACGGCCGACCCGGTGGTGCTCGACCTGTGCAGCGGCTCCGGCGCGCTGGCGATCGCGATAGCCGACGCCCGCCCCGACGCGCGCGTGCACGCCGTCGAGCGCAGCGAGGACGCCCTGCCCTGGCTGCGCCGCAACATCACCGGCACGCGGGTGTCGGTGCTGCCCGGCGACGTCCGGTCCGTCGCCCTGCCCGCCCCCGTCGACCTGGTCCTGAGCAACCCGCCCTATGTCCCGCTCGCAGCGGCCGTGTCGCCCGAGGTTGCGCACGATCCCGCCGAAGCCGTCTTCGCCGGTGACGAGGGTCTCGACCTCATCCCCGACCTCATCCGGCGCGCCGCCGAGGTGCTGCGTGACGGCGGCCGCCTCGGCGTCGAGCACGACGACACGCATACCGAAGCCATGTCCGCCCTGCTGGCCGACGGCTGGACCGACGTCGCCACCCACCGCGACCTGGCGGGCCGCCCCCGCTTCACCACCGCCGTGTGGCACGGAAGGGCGCCTTCGTAACCCCCTCGACGCGCTCGCGTCCCAGGGAGGGAGCCGTGCGTGCCGAATGCGAACAGCGCATGACAGACTGGCTCACCGTGAGGCTCTACGACTGCCGCAACGTGGTCGAACGCGACCGGGGAATCCAGGCCGCGATCGACGCCGTTTCCAGCGGTGACCTGGTGGTCCTGCCGACCGACACGGTGTACGGCATCGGTGCCGACGCCTTCAAGCCGTGGGCGGTGACGAACCTGCTCAGCGCGAAGGGCCGGGGTCGGCACATGCCGCCGCCGGTGCTCGTCGGCTCCCGGCACACCCTCGACGGGCTCGTCATGCGGCTGCCGTCGGTGGCCCGCGACCTGGTCGAGGCCTTCTGGCCGGGCGCGCTGACCATCGTCGTCGAGCAGGCGCCGAGCCTGCAGTGGGACCTGGGCGAGACGGGCGGCACGGTCGCCGTACGCATGCCGCTGCACCCGGTCGCGCTGGAGGTGCTGCGCAAGACCGGCCCGATGGCGGTCTCCTCGGCCAACCTCACCGGCCAGCCCGCGGCGCTCACCGCCGAGCAGGCCCGCGACCAGCTCAGCTACAAGGTCAGCGTGTACCTGGAGGCGGGGGAGTGCCCCAGCCCGGTGCCGTCGACGATCGTGGACGTGACCGGCGAGCGCCCGCGCGTGCTGCGGGCCGGTGCGATCAGCCTCGACCAGCTGCGCGAGGTCGCCCCCGACACCACGGCTCCGGAGGAGGCGTGATGGCCCCGTTCACGGTCCTGCACGTGTGCATGGGCAACATCTGCCGCTCGCCGATGGCCGAGCGCCTGCTCGCCCTGGCCGTCACCGAGCAGGCCGGCCCGGCCGGTGCCGACCTGGTGCTGTCGCACTCGGCGGGCACCGGCGGCTGGCACGAGGGCGAGGAGATGAACCCGCCCGCGGCCCGCCAGGTGCGCTCGCGCGGCGGCTCGCCGGACGAGTTCGCCGCCCGCAAGCTGCGCGCCGAGCACATCGAGGCGGCCGACCTGATCCTCACCGCCACCGCCGACCAGTACGACTACGTCACCGCGCTGCGCCCCGACGCCGCCGAGCGCACCTTCGTGCTCGGCGAGTTCGGCCGCCTGCTGCCGACGATCGACCTGGCCGCGCTGCCCCCCGCCGACCGCACGCCGGACGCGGTGTACGAGCGCGGCGTCGCCCTGGTCGCCGCCGTCGCCGCCGCCCGCAACGGCGACCCCGCCGAACCCAAGGACGACCTCGACGACCCCTGGGGCCGCGGCGACCAGGTCTTCGCCCGCATCGGCGACGAGATCCAAGCCACCGTGATCCCCCTCACCACAGCCCTCCTCCCACGCTGACCCCCACCCCCACCCCGCGTGGTTGATCATGAACTCGAGGGCGTGTTCGACGGCGTGTCGCTACCCTGGCACCGTGATCATCGAAGAAAGACGGCGTGATGCTTGCTAAGCGGCTGACGTTCGTGCCGTTCATGCTGGGGGTTTCCGCGGTGGTGGCCGTGGTGGCGCCGCTGGTGGCGTACTTCACGGTCAGCCCGGCCGCGGCGCTGGGCGTGCTGGCCGGCGTGGGCCTGGTGGTGGTGAGCTACCTGCTGTCCAGCCTGGTCATCGCCTGGGCGGACTCGATCAACCCGAAGATGGTGCTCAGCGTCGGGCTGCTGATGTACGGCGTCAAGTTCACCGTGCTGTTCCTGGTGCTCGCGGTGATCGCGCAGACCGGGTGGGCGGGCCTCAAGCCCATGGCGATCGGCATCGGCATCGCCGCCATCGCCTGGACCGTGGGCCACGCCTGGTGGCTCTGGCACGCCCGCATCCCCTACATCGACGACCCCGAGCAGAAGTAGCCCCCCGCTCCCGACGCACCCGTGATCACGGCCGCAGGGTGGTGACACGCCGCCGAGCACGCCCGTAAGTTCATGATCAACGCCTCCAGGGCGGGGTCAGCCGAACAGGGGTGGGCGGCAGGGGTCTTTGACGGAGCCGGAGATGAGGTTGTCGCCCTCGGTGTCCTTGCGGGAGGTGCGGGACCAGTCGACGACGGTGCGGAAGGTGCCGGTGCGGCACTTGAGGGTCACGTTCTTGGACTGGTACTTGAGCTCGGCGGCGTAGGTCTGCCTGCCCTTGAGGGTGTGTGTGACGGTGGCCACGCTGCGCCACTTCTCGCCGTCCTGGCGCTCCAGCCGGATCTTGAGGGTGAGCTTCTCGGCGCCGGGGGTCGAGCATCGATAGCGGACGCGGCCGGCAAAGTTGACCCGCTTGTCGTCGGCCTTCGGTCCATCGACGATGACCGTGCAGTGCACTGGCTTGGACGATTCCCCGTCGTCGTTGCCGCGCGGCTCACAACCAGCGCTCATCGCTGTGAGCAGCACGAAAATTACCGGTATCGTGGCCTTGCGCATGGTCGCACCGCCGTGGGGGAGAACGAAGGGTGACTGCTCCATCACAGCGGTTCGGCGCGGTTAAATCAACATCGATCTCACCCTTACGGAAGAAGACGCACCGCCGACCAGGTGATGAACATCGCTCGCGTACGGGGGGTGCGTCGCCCGCTGCAAGGGGTGGCTGATATTGTTCGCCGCGTCATGGCCGATGACCAGCCTCCTAAGCGCCCTCAACAGCAGGGCGCCGATGCGGGTTGGGCGGCTCTCGGTTATCTCCTCAGCGGCATGATCGTCTGGGGAGGGGCCGGGTGGCTCATCGATAAGTGGCTGGGACTTCCGAACGTCGGGCTGTTGATCGGGTTGATCGGCGGCGGGGCCGCCGGGGTCTATCTGATCATTAAGCGACTGGACGGGTGACCGTGCCCCATCGACGGAGGATGACAGGTTGATTACGCAGCCGGGTTTCCTTGCCTCGGAGTTCCCTCCCGGCGTGGAGAGCTTCGACTACAAGAGCCTGATCCCGTCCCTCGACGGCACCACCTGGGGCCCCGCCTTCACCAAGCTGACCCTGCTGGTCTGGCTGGCCGTCGCCATCGTGATCATTTTCTTCCTGGTCACGTACCGCAACCCCACCCTCGTGCCGAACAAGAAGCAGTGGCTGGCCGAGTCGGTGTACGGCGTGGTCCGTAACAACATCGCCACCGACATCATCGGGCCGCAGGGCGTGCGCTTCGCCCCCTACCTGGCCACGATCTTCGTCTTCGTCTTCGTGACGAACCTGTGGAGCATCGTGCCGTTCGCGCAGATCTCCCCGAACTCGCACCTGGCGTTCCCCGCGGTGCTCGCGGTGCTGACCTGGCTGCTCTACATCGGCCTCGGCGTGAAGAAGCACGGCTTCCTGGGCTACCTCAAGCACTCCACCGTGCAGCCGGGCGTGCCGTGGTGGGTGCACCCGATCCTGGTGCCGATCGAGTTCATCTCGAACCTGATCCTGCGCCCGATCACGCTGTCGGTCCGTCTCTTCGCGAACATGTTCGCGGGCCACATGATCCTGCTGGTGTTCACCCTCGGCGGCGTGGCCCTGTGGAACTCGGGCCCGCTGCTGCTCAAGCCCGCCGCGCTGGGCAGCTGGGCGTTCGCCATCGTGATGACCCTGTTCGAGCTGTTCATCCTGAGCCTGCAGGCCTACGTCTTCACGCTGCTGTCGGCGACCTACTTCCAGAGCTCGATCTCCGAAGAGCACTGAGACAGCACCGGTTGACCCGCGCCGCCCGGCGCGACACCTCTCGACTCACCGATCAACAACTGAAGATCGCTCGTACCTGTAACCAAAAACGTGCGCGTGACTGGCACGCGTCGAACTCAGGAGGAATCCAACATGACCGGCAGCCTTAACGTCATCGGCTACGGCATCGCCGCCCTCGGCCCGGGTATCGGCGTGGGTCTGGTCTTCGCCGCCTACATCCAGGCGACCGCCCGCCAGCCCGAGAGCGCCGGCCTGACCCGGACCTACATGTTCATGGGCTTCGCCGTCGTCGAGGCGCTCGCTCTGCTGGGCCTGGTGCTCGCCTTCGCCCTGCAGCCCGCGGGTGCCTGAGGCCGCTTCCAACCGCTGGCTGATCCGGTGACCGGTCCCACAGGGCCGGTCACCGCCGAAGGGGAGTGACCAATGAACATCGCACAGGAGGGGCACGCCTACAACGTGCTCGGTGTGCCGCTGGCTGAGGTGATCGTCGGCCTCATCGCCTTCGGTGTCCTGCTGTTCGTGCTGACGAAGTTCGTGTTCCCGCGTATGGAGAGCATGTTCCAGCAGCGCGTCGAGGCCATCGAGGGTGGTCTCGTGAAGGCGGAGAAGGCCCAGGCCGAGGCCGCCGCTCTGCTGTCGCAGTACAAGGCGCAGCTGGCCGAGGCCCGGACGGAGGCCGCGCGCATCCGTGACGAGGCCCGCGCCGACGCCGAGGGCATCCGTGCCGACGTGCTGGCCAAGGCCCGCGAGGAGTCCGACCGCATCATCGCGGCCGGTCGCGAGCAGCTGGCCGGCGAGCGGGCGAGCATCGTCCGCGAGCTGCGCGGCGAGATGGGCGCGCTGGCGGTCAGCCTGGCCGGCAAGATCGTCGGCGAGTCGCTGGAGGACGAGGCCCGTCGCCGTGGCACCGTCGAGCGGGCGCTGGCCGAGCTCGAGACCGCCGGAGCACGTTGATGCAGGCGGCAAGCCGAGAGTCGTACACCGCGGCCCGGGCGGCGCTGGAGGCTTCCGCCCGGACCGCGGGTGCCGCCGCCACGGCGGTCACCGCGGAGGAGCTGCTGGCCTTCGCGGAGCTGCTGGGCCGCGAGCCGCGGCTGCGCCGCGCGCTGTCGGACCCGTCCCGTCCCGGTGAGCAGCGGGCCGGGCTCGTCGGCACGCTGCTGGCCGGCAAGATCAGCGAGGGTACGCTCGAGCTGGTCAAGGTGCTGGCTTCGGGCCGCTGGTCGGCCGCGTCGGAGCTGCTGGACGCCGCCGAGCGGCTGGGCGCCGACGCGCTGCTGGCCTCGGCCGAGCAGGCCGGCGACCTCACCGAGGTCGAGGACGAGCTGTTCCGCTTCGGGCAGATCGTCGCCGGCGACCCGGCCCTGACCAACACCATCGGCGACTTCACCGTCCCCGTGGCGAAGCGGGCCGAGCTGGTGCGCGGTCTGCTGCAGGGCAAGGCCAAGCCGGTGACCGTGAGCCTGGCCGAGCTGGCCGTGCGCGGCTTCGGCGGCCGGTCCTTCGGCAACGGCCTCACCCGACTGGTGGAGCTGGCCGCCGAGCGCCGCGAGGCGCAGGTCGCGTACGTCACGGTCGCGCAGTCGCTGACCGAGGCGGAGGAGGCGCGCCTGGCGTCGTCGCTGTCCGCCGTATACGGCCGTCAGGTCTCGGTGAAGGTAACCGTCGACCCCGCGGTGCTGGGTGGGCTGAGCGTGAAGGTCGGCAGCGACCTCTACGACGGCACCATCGCACGGCGGCTGGCCGCAGTCCGCAACGCGCTCGCCGGCAAGTGAGCGCCTGATCCACACCGAACCTGACTTGACAGTCACGACACCGATAGGAAGCTGAGGATGGCCGAGCTGACCATCTCGTCCGAGGAGATCCGTGGAGCGCTTGAGCGTTTCGTCTCCTCGTACGCGCCCGAGATCTCCCGCGAGGAGGTCGGCATCGTCACCGAGGCCGGTGACGGTATTGCCAAGGTCGAGGGTCTCCCCTCCACCATGGCCAACGAGCTGCTGGAGTTCGCCGACGGCACCCTGGGTGTCGCGCTGAACCTCGACGTCCGCGAGATCGGTGTCGTCGTCCTGGGTGCCTTCGAGGGCATCGAGGAGGGGCAGCCGGTCAAGCGCACCGGCCGCGTGCTCTCCGTGCCGGTGGGCGACAAGTTCCTGGGCCGCGTGGTGAACCCGCTGGGTGCGCCGATCGACGGTCTGGGTGAGATCGACAACGAGGGCTTCCGCGAGCTGGAGCTGCAGGCTCCGAACGTGATGGTCCGCAAGTCGGTGCACGAGTCGCTCGAGACCGGCATCAAGGCCATCGACGCGATGACCCCGATCGGCCGCGGCCAGCGCCAGCTGATCATCGGCGACCGCAAGACCGGCAAGACGTCGGTGGCGCTGGACGCGATCATCAACCAGCGTGACAACTGGAAGTCCGGCGACCCGAAGAAGCAGGTCCGCTGCATCTACGTCGCCATCGGCCAGAAGGCGTCCACCATCGCGTCCGTCAAGGGCACGCTGGAGGCGGCGGGCGCGATGGAGTACACCACCATCGTCGCGTCGCCCGCGTCGGACCCGGCCGGCTTCAAGTACCTGGCGCCGTACGCCGGTTCGGCCATCGGCCAGCACTGGATGTACGCCGGCAAGCACGTTCTGATCGTCTTCGACGACCTGAGCAAGCAGGCCGAGGCGTACCGTGCCGTGTCGCTGCTGCTGCGCCGCCCGCCGGGCCGTGAGGCGTACCCGGGTGACGTCTTCTACCTGCACTCCCGCCTGCTGGAGCGCTGCGCGAAGCTGTCGGACGAGCTGGGCGCGGGCTCGATGACCGGTCTGCCGATCATCGAGACGAAGGCCGGCGACATCTCGGCGTTCATCCCGACCAACGTCATCTCCATCACCGACGGGCAGATCTTCCTCGAGGAGAACCTGTTCAACTCGGGCGTGCGTCCGGCGATCAACGTCGGCACCTCGGTCTCCCGGGTCGGTGGCTCGGCGCAGGGCAAGCCGATGCGCAAGGTCGCCGGCCGCCTGCGGCTGGACCTGGCCCAGTTCCGTGAGCTGGAGGCGTTCGCCGCCTTCGCCTCGGACCTGGACCGCGCCTCGCGCGCCCAGCTGGAGAAGGGCTCCCGCCTGGTCGAGCTGCTCAAGCAGCAGAACTACTCGCCGTACCCGGTCGAGGAGCAGGTCGTCTCCGTCTGGGCCGGCACCGAGGGCAAGCTCGACGACATCCCGGTCAAGGACATCCGCCGGTTCGAGGGCGAGTTCCTGCAGCACCTGCGGGCCTCGCACAGCGACGTGCTGAAGACCATCGCGGGCGGCACCTGGGGCGACGACGTCGTGGCGCGTCTCGACTCGGTGATCGCGGAGTTCAAGAAGGGCTTCCTGCCCGCCGAGGACAACGTGGTGATCAACGAGGCCGAGCCGACCGCGCTTGAGGGCGATGAGGTCACCGAGACCGTCACCCGCATCGTGGACGAGAAGAAGTAGTCATGGCCGGTTCGGTACGAGTTCTCCGTCGGCGGATCAAGGCGACCCGCTCGACGAAGAAGATCACCAAGGCCATGGAGCTGGTCGCGACCAGCCGTATCGCCAAGGCTCAGGCTCGCGTCGACGCGTCGCTGCCGTACGCCAACGCGATCACCGGCGTGCTCACCGCGCTGGCGTCGAACACCAACGCCCAGCACCCGCTGCTGGTGCCGCGGGACCCGGAGCACCGGGCCGGCGTGCTGCTCATCACGAGCGACCGCGGCCTGTGCGGCGGTTACAACGCCAACGCGATCCGGCTCGCCGAGCAGCTGATCGCGCGGCTGAAGGCCCAGGGCAAGCAGGTCGCGCTGTACGTGATCGGCCGCAAGGGGGTCAGCTACTACACCTTCCGCGGGCGCGAGCTCGCCGGGAGCTGGAGCGGCTTCTCCGAGCAGCCGCGCTTCGAGGACGCGCGCCGGGTCGGCGAGACGCTGATCCAGGCGTTCGTGCACGGGGCGGACGACAGCGTGGACCACGCGGGCGTCGACGGCGTGCTGGGCGTGGACGAGCTGCACATCGTCTACACCGAGTTCAAGTCGCTCATGACCCAGAACGCCTCCACGAAGATCTTCGCGCCGATGCAGGTCGAAGAGCGTGCGGGCAACAAGGGCGAGCTGCTGCCGGCGTACGACTTCGAGCCCAACGCCGAGGAGCTGCTGGACGCGCTGCTGCCGAAGTACATCAACACGCGGATCTACGCGGCGTTGCTGGACTCGGCGGCCAGCGAGTCGGCCTCCCGTCGGCGGGCGATGAAGAGCGCGACCGACAATGCGGAAACCATGATCAAGTCGCTGACGCGGGAGATGAACTCTGCCCGCCAGGCCGCGATCACCCAGGAAATCAGTGAGATCGTCGGCGGCGTGGACGCGCTGGCGGCGGCGGGGAGTGAATGATGACCACTGCTACTGACACCAAGGCGGGCGTCGGTCGAGTCGTCCGGGTCATCGGCCCGGTCGTCGACGTCGAGTTCCCGCGCGACGCGATGCCCGCTCTGTTCAACGCGCTCAAGGTCGACGTGACCCTGAGCGAGGGCGAGCGGACCCTGACCCTCGAGGTCGCCAACCACCTCGGCGACAACGTGGTCCGGGCCATCTCGATGCAGCCCACCGACGGCATGGTCCGTGGTGCCGAGGTCCGTGACACCGGCGACCCGATCAGCGTCCCGGTCGGCAACGAGACCAAGGGCAAGGTGTTCAACGTCCTCGGTGACTGCCTCAACCTGGAGCCGGGGCAGAAGCTCGAGGTCAGCGAGCGCTGGCCGATCCACCGCAAGCCTCCGGCGTTCGCCGAGCTGGAGCCGAAGACCGAGATGCTGGAGACCGGCGTCAAGGTGATCGACCTGCTGGCCCCGTACGTCAAGGGTGGCAAGATCGGTCTGTTCGGCGGCGCGGGCGTGGGCAAGACGGTGCTCATCCAGGAGATGATCATCCGCGTTGCCCGTAACTTCGGTGGTACGTCCGTCTTCGCGGGCGTCGGTGAGCGCACCCGTGAGGGCAACGACCTCATCAACGAGATGGCCGAGGCCAACGTGCTCGGCGACACCGCGCTGGTCTTCGGCCAGATGGACGAGCCCCCGGGCACCCGTCTGCGGGTCGCGCTGTCCGCGCTGACCATGGCCGAGTACTTCCGCGACGTGCAGAAGCAGGAGGTGCTGCTCTTCATCGACAACATCTTCCGCTTCACGCAGGCCGGTTCCGAGGTGTCCACCCTGCTCGGCCGTATGCCGAGCGCCGTGGGTTACCAGCCGACCCTCGCCGACGAGATGGGTGAGCTCCAGGAGCGCATCACCTCGGTGCGTGGCCAGGCCATCACCTCGCTGCAGGCCATCTACGTGCCCGCGGACGACTACACCGACCCGGCGCCGGCGACCACCTTCGCCCACCTGGACGCGACCACGAACCTCGAGCGCAAGGTGTCCGACAAGGGCATCTACCCCGCCGTGGACCCGCTGGCCTCGTCCTCGCGAATCCTGGCGCCGGAGTACGTCGGTGCGGAGCACTACGCCGTCGCCTCCGAGGTGAAGCGGATCCTGCAGAAGTACAACGACCTGCAGGACATCATCGCCATCCTCGGTATGGACGAGCTCTCCGAGGAAGACAAGATCACCGTGGCGCGGGCCCGCCGGATCGAGCGGTTCCTGTCGCAGAACACCTACGCGGCCAAGCAGTTCACCGGTGTCGAGGGTTCGACCGTGCCGGTGAAGGAGACCGTGGAGGCGTTCAAGAAGATCTCCCAGGGCGAGTACGACCACGTCCCGGAGCAGGCCTTCTTCATGTGCGGTGGCCTCGACGACCTCGAGAAGAACTACCGCGAGCTGACCAAGTAGGTCAGGTTCGGCATCACCGCGGCCCCTTCCGCCCCGGCGGGAGGGGCCGCTGCCGTGTCCCCCGGGTGGCGATGCCAGGAGCTAATGCCGCATCTGCCTCGTTGTGCACTTCATGGTGGCGAAACGGTGGCGGACGGCGGCGCGCTGGGCGCGGTGGAGCGTGCTGACGGGCACGGCGCTGATGCTGCTGAGCGGCGCCTCGCTGGTCACGGTGGACCGGGTGCTGGCCCGCTACGAGAGCGCCATCCACAAGGAGGACCTGTTCGGCGACGGGTCCGGTGGGGCGCTCCCGCCGCGGCCGGAGGACATCAAGGGGCCGCTGAACGTGCTGCTGGCCGGCATCGACCCGCGGCGCGGCGACCCGTTCTGGATCCCGCGCGCGGACTCGGTGCTGGTCATGCACATCCCCGCGGGCCTGGACCGCGGCTACCTGTTCTCGCTGCCCCGTGACCTGCTGGTGGCGATCCCCCCGTTCCCGAAGGCGGGCTACGCCGGCAACCCGCAGGACAAGCTCGCGCACGCGATGTACTTCGGCTCGATGGTGCCGGGCGACCGCCGGGCCAACCACGCCCAGGGCTTCGAGCTGCTGGCCGCGACGGTGAGCCAGTACACCGGCATCGCCCGGTTCGACGCCGGGGCGATCATCGACTTCAGCGGCTTCAAGGACGTCATCGACGCGCTGGGCGGCATCGACATGGAGGTCGACGAGCGGGTCGCCTCGATCCACCTGGAGCCGGACGGCGACCCCCGCGACCGCGTCGGCGACTCGTACGTCGGCGAGCAGATGGTGTACGAGCCCGGCCTGCGCCACTTCAAGGGCTGGCAGGCGCTGGACTACGCCCGCCAGCGCTACGTGAGCGGCGGGGACTACGCCCGCCAGCGCCACCAGCAGCAGTTGGTCCGGGCGATGATCTCCAGGGCGTTCAGCGGTGACGTGCTGCGCGACCCGCTGCGGATGGACCAGGTGCTGCGGGCGGCGGGTGAGTCGCTGACCTTCAGCGGGCGCGGGCACACGGTGATCGACTGGGCGTTCGCGCTGCAGGACATCCGGCCCAGCCGCGTCGCCATGGTCAAGCTGACCGGCGGCGGGGTGGGCCACTACGTCGTCGACAAGGGCAAGGACGACGACGGTGACGACGGCGGCGGCGGGGACGACGGCGACGACGGTGGTGACGACGACGGCGACGACGACAAGAAGAGCGACAAGAAGAAGAAGTCCAAGCCCAAGATGAAGTACCAGTACCTCGGTGAGCAGCTCGACCTGGACGCCAAGCAGTTCCTGGGCGCGGTGGCCGCGGGCTCGGTCGAGAACTACCTCGCCTTCCATCCCCAGTTGATCAACAACTAAAGTGGCCCGCAGATCACACTGACCCGGTCCTGGTGGGTGCCGCCGATCACCGGCGGTTAGACTCGCTGCACAAATCTTCCGCATCCGAGGAGACATCGTGGCCAAGCTGCTCCAGGTCGAGCTCGTCGCCGTCGAGGAGAAGGTCTGGTCCGGGCAGGCCGAGATGGTCATCGCCCGCACCACCGAGGGCGAGCTGGGCGTGCTGCCCAGCCACGCGCCGCTGCTCGGCCAGCTCGCGAACCCGGGTGGCGTACGGATCATCCTCCCGGGCGGCGAGGAGGTCGCCTACGAGGTGTCCGGTGGCTTCCTCTCCGTCACGACCGAGGGCGTGACGGTGCTGGCGGAGACCGCCAGCCCGGTCGCTCCGGCCGCCCGCCACTGAGCGACCAGCGCCAGCCACGACGATGAGGCCGCTGCTCGAAGCAATCGCCATCGGCCTCGTCGTCCTGCTCGCCCTGCTGGCGGGCCTGTTCGTGCGCCGCGAGCTGTTCGCGCGCGGGCACGGCACCGTGGAGCTCTACCTCCGGCTGCGCCAGACGGCCGGCGGCCGTGGCTGGGCGCCCGGCTTCGCCCAGTTCCGCGGCGACGAGCTGCGGTGGTACCGGATGTTCAGCCTCTCGCCGCGCCCGCGCCGCAAGCTCGACCGCCGCGACCTGCGCGTGGTCAGCAGGCGAGCGCCCACCACGGACGAGGCGGTGCTGGTGCCCGCCGAGTGGGTCGTGCTGCACTGCGCCGACTCCCGCGCCGAGGTCGAGATCGCGATGCCGCTGCACACCGTCACCGGCTTCCTGTCCTGGCTCGAAGCCGCGGCCCCGTACTCCACCTGAGCCTTGATCGTCCGTTTTGCCTGGCAGGTGGGCGGAAGCCGCGCCGTCATACGCCCACCTGCCAGGCAAGTCGGGTGAGCTAGGGAGCGGTGCGGCGGTAGCGGCGGCGGGCGAGGGGGATCGTCACCAGGAGCACGGCCAGGGGCCAGAGCAGGGCCAGGGGGTACGCCGGCAGCACGGTGCCCGCGGTCGGGTCGCCCCAGAGCGTGCGCAGCGCCGTGACCACGGCGGTCACCGGGTTGGCCTCCGCGAGCGGGCGCAGCCACGGCGGCATCGTGCCGGTCGGGGCGAGCGCGCCGGACACGAAGGTCAGCGGCACCAGGCACGCGTACACCGTCCGGCGGGCCGCGCCCGGCGAGCGCGCGTACAGGCCGGTCAGCAGCGCCGCCCAGGTCACGGCGTACCCGAACAGCAGGAGCAGGCCGAAGCCGGCGGCGGCCGCGGCCGCACCGGTGTGCACCCGCCAGCCGGCGACCACGCCCGCGGCGGCGGCCACCGCGACCGTCACCGCGATCCGGACCAGGTCGGCCGCGGTGGCGCCGAACAGCACCGCGGCGGAGGTGACGGGCAGCCCGCGGAACCGGTCGACCATGCCGCGCCGCACGTCGCCCGCCACGCTCGCCGCGCCCAGCCCGGCGACCAGCGCCACTGCCTGCACCAGCACGCCCGGCACCAGGAACGTGGGATAGCCGCCGCCCGGCACGGTGACCGACCCGCCCAGCACGTACCCGAACACCAGGAGCAGCAGCAGCGGCAGCAGCGCCGCCAGGACCAGCGTGCGCGGCGCCCGCCGGGCCCGCAGCAGGCTGCGCCGGGCCAGCTCGCCCGCGTCCCGCAGGCCGGTCACGGCGCCCGCGGTCACGGCCGCTCCCCGCCCACGCCGCGCCCGCTCATCGGTGCGCCTCCTCCTCGGCCAGGGTGGGGGTGACCGACTGGCCGGTGAGCTTGCGGAACACGTCGTCGAGGCTGGCGCGGTGGATGCCGATGTCGACCGGTTCGATGCCGGCCGCGTCGAGCCTGCGCACCAGCTCCACCAGGGCCTGCGCGCCGGACGTCACGGGGGCCTGGACCAGGTGCTGCTCCAGCTCGACCACCGCCTGGCCGCCGCAGACCCGGTTCAGGATGTCCTCGGCGACCTGGGTCTCGGCCCGGTTGCCCAGCACCACCTGCAGGCGCTCGCCGCCGATGTGCCGGGTGAGCTGCTCGGGCGTGCCCCGGGCCAGGGTGTGGCCGCGGTCGAGCACGACGATCTCGTCGGCGAGCTCGTCGGCCTCGTCCAGGTGCCGGGTGGCCAGCAGCAGGGTCGCGCCGTCGCGGACCCGCTCGCCGATCACGTCCCAGATGCCCAGCCGGCTGCGCTGGTCGAGGCCCGCCGTGGGCTCGTCCAGGAACACCACCGACGGCGTGGCCACCAGCGCCCCGGCCAGGTCGAGCCGGCGGCGCATCCCGGCCGGGTACGTGCGTGCCGGGCGGTGCGCCGCCTCGCTGAGATGGAAGCGTTCGAGCAGCTCCTCGGCGCGCGACCGGGCCCGGCGGCGGCCGAGCCGGTGCAGCCGGCCCAGCAGCTCCAGGTTCTCGAACCCGGTGAGGAACCCGTCGACGGCCGGCTGCCGGCTGCTCAGCCCGATCTCCCGGCGCACCAGCGCGGGCTGCTTCAGCACGTCCAGCCCGTGGATGAGGCAGCTGCCCGCGTCGGGCCGCAGCAGGGTGGCCAGGATGCGCACCGCGGTGGTCTTGCCCGCCCGGTCGGGGCCGAGCAGGCCCAGCGCGCCGCCCTCCGGCACGCTCAGCGACAGGCCGGCCAGCGCGGTCACCGAGCCGAACCGCTTGACCAGCCCTTCCGCGACGATCGCAGCGGCCATGGACACACGGTAGGCGCGCGTGCGCCCACGCGCGCCGGATCCGCCGGATCCGCCGATTCCGCGCCGGCCCGGCCGTCGCCGCCGGCGTCGACATCGCCGACGGCGGCGCGGCGGGCCGCCCGGCTCAGCGGTTGGCCCCGGGCACCCACTTCACGTCGGCGGCGCCATCCGAATTAGCGACTCTGGCGAGGATAAACAGCAGATCGGAGAGCCGGTTGAGGTACTGTGCGCTCAGCGGGCCGGTGCGTGCCGCATCCTCGGCCAGCAGCGCGAACACCGATCGCTCCGCCCGCCGGGCGACGGTACGGGCTACGTGCAGCAGCGCCGCGCCCGGACTCCCTCCCGGCAGGATAAAAGAATCCAGTTTGGCCAGACGCGCGTTGAACTCATCGCACCAGCCCTCCAGGCGGGTGACGTAGTCCTCGGTGACACGCAGCGGTGGGTACTTCGGGTCGGGGGTGATCGGGTTGCACAGGTCGGCGCCGACGTCGAACAGATCGTTCTGGATCAGCGTGAGCACGGCGCGCACGTCGCCGGCCAGGTCGCCCAGGGCGAGCGCCACACCCAGCGCGGCGTTGCACTCGTCCACATCGGCGTACGCGGTGATGCGCGGATCGGTCTTGGCCACCCGCTCGCCGTTGCCGAGCGCGGTGGTGCCGGCGTCGCCGGTCCTGGTGTAGATGCGGGTGAGGTGAACAGCCATGTCGACGAGCCTAATGGTGGCCGGCGGTGGGGATGGCGCAGGCGTGGTGCTGTCCGGCGTCCGGGCGGCAGGTCCGCCTTCTACGATGGCCGACGTGGATGTGATCCGGGTCAAGGGCGGCGTACGGCTGGCCGGCGAGGTCGGCGTGGTCGGCGCGAAGAACAGCGCGCTCAAGCTCATGGCGGCAGCGTTGCTGGCCGAGGGCGAGAGCGTGATCACCAACGTGCCGCGTATCACCGACATCGCGCTGATGGGGGAGGTGCTGCGGCGTCTGGGCGCCGATGTCGCGTTCGAGGCGGATGAGGTGCGCATCAACGTGCCCGCCGCGCTGCACCCCGAGGCCGACTACGAGCTGGTGCGCCGCCTGCGGGCGTCGATCTGCGTGCTCGGGCCCCTGCTGGCGCGGTGTGGCCGGGTGCGGGTGGCCCATCCCGGCGGCGACGCGATCGGCTCGCGCGGCCTGGACATGCACGTCTCGGGCCTGGCCAAGATGGGCGCCGACATCACCGGCGAGCACGGCTTCGTGGTCGCCGAGGCCCCGTCGGGCCTGCACGGCGCGAAGATCAGCCTGGACTTCCCCAGCGTCGGCGCCACCGAGAACCTGCTCATGGCGGCGGTGCTGGCCCGCGGCACCACGGTCATCGACAACGTGGCCCGCGAGCCCGAGATCGTCGACATCTGCCAGATGCTGACCGCGATGGGCGCCCGCATCTCCGGGGCCGGCACCTCCGAGCTGACCGTGCAGGGCGTCGAGGCGCTCCGGCCGGTCCGGCACGCCACCATCGGCGACCGCATCGTGGCCGGCACCTGGGCCTTCGGGTCCGCGATGACCCGCGGCGACGTCACCGTGCGCGGCATCGACCCGCGCTGCCTGGAGATAGCCCTGGACAAGATCCAGCAGGCGGGCGGCTCGGTCGACTACGGCCCGGACTGGTTCCGCGTCCGCATGGCCGACCGGCCGAACGCGGTCGACGTACGCACGCTGCCCTTCCCGGGCTTCGCCACCGACCTGCTGCCCATGGCGATCGGCATGGCCTCGGTCGCCGAGGGCGTGTCGCTGATCACCGAGAACATCTTCGACGGGCGGTTCATGTTCGCCGAGGAGCTCAAGCGGCTGGGGGCGGACATCCGCATCGAGGGGCACCACGCCATGGTGCGCGGCCGGGACAGCCTGTCCTGCGCCGAGGTCAGCGCCAGCGACATCCGGGCCGGGGCCGGCCTGGTCATCGCGGGCCTGTGCGGCGACGGGGTGACCACCGTGCGCGCCGTGCACCACATCGACCGCGGCTACCCGGACTTCGTCGCCGACCTGCGCTCGCTGGGCGTGGAGGTCGAGCGCGCCGAGGCCCCCGCCGACCCGGAGTACGGCTTCTGAGCCGCCGGACCCACCCGTACCGATGACGATCGCGGCTCCGCCCTGAGGGCGGAGCCGCGAGCTTTCAGCCGGGTGCCGGCGGCGTTGACGGCATCCGGGGCCTAGCGGGTCTCCCCGACGACCCTGCGGGCGCGGTTCACCTCGTCGGTGAAGACCAGGACGCGGATGCGCCCGTCGGGCGCGGTGGCGAGCGTGGCACGGATGCCGGCGCTGTGCAGGTGCTCGCGGATCAGCGCGGCGTCGGCGAGCGTACGGACCACGGCGGCGCTGGCCAGCAGGCCGTAGTCGTCAGGGGTCGGCGCGATCGGGGCCGGTGTCTCCACGTCGCGCTGCAGGCCGCGGTGCAGCACCACGACGAGGACCGCAATGGTGAGCATCGCGACCATCGGGCCGGCGAGATAGGCACTAGCAGGCATGACCTAAGTCTGCACCCGCGAGCCGCCGCCGCGAGGCCGTTCGCGGGGCCCTGAGCGATCGTTTAGGCTCGACTGCGGCCCGCCGCGTCACCGCGCGCCGGCCACGTGAGCCGTGGGAGCGGCCGCTCGGCGTACGGCCGGACGCAGCGAAGGCCGGGACGGCCGGAGCGGGCCGCGCGGAGCGGCGCATCACCGGACATATGACACCGTAGTGCTGGTCAAGCGGGAGGCAGGGCAATGGCAGGGAAGCTCGCGGTCATCGGAGCGGGACTCATGGGCGCCGGCATCGCCCAGGTGGCGGCGCAGGCCGGCTGGCAGGTGACGCTGCGCGACCTCGACGACGCGGCCACCACGCGCGGCCTGGACGGCATCCGCACCTCGCTGGGCCGGTTCGCCGTCAAGGGCACCATCAGCGAGCAGGACGCGCAGGACGCCCTGGGCCGGATCACCACCACCACCGACCTGGAGGCCGCCGCCGAGGCCGACATCGTGATCGAGGCGGTCTTCGAGAAGCTCGAGATCAAGCAGGAGGTGTTCCGGGCGCTGGACCGCATCTGCAAGCCGGACGCGGTGCTCGGCACCAACACTTCGGCCATCCCGATCACCCAGATCGCCGCCGCCACGCAGCGGCCGGAGATGGTCGTGGGCACCCACTTCTTCTCGCCGGTGCCGATGATGAAGCTGTGTGAGCTGGTCCGCGGCCACCGCACCAGCGACGAGACGCTGGCCACCGCGCGGTCGTTCGCCGAGGGCATCGGCAAGACCTGCATCGTGGTCAACCGCGACATCGCGGGGTTCGTGACCACCCGCCTGATCGCGGCGCTGGTCGTCGAGGCGGTCAAGCTCGTCGAGTCCGGCGTGGTCAGCCCGGAGGACCTGGACACGGCGTGCAAGCTGGGCTTCGGGCACGCGATGGGCCCGCTGGCCACGACCGACCTGACCGGGGTGGACATCCTGGCGCACGCCGCGCGCAACATCTACACCGACACCGCCGACCCGAAGTTCTTCCCGCCGGAGCTGCTCCAGCGCATGGTCACCGCGGGTGAGCTGGGCCGCAAGAGCGGCAAGGGCTTCTACACGTACTGAGCCGCGACCCGGGGCGCAGCGTGCGGCGGCCCGTTTTGGCATTGACGTTGGCCTATCTGGATGACTCCGATCATGATTTTGTCATCCAGATAGGTCCAAGCCGTGCTCGGCGAGGACGGGCAGCCGCAGGCCTTCGACTCGGGACGGCCGC